>JAYVHC010001038.1:0-3942 GCA_043771575.1 Planctomycetia bacterium | reverse complement strand
GGGCTACAAAACGATGCAAAGCCAGTTTCGCCTAGCGAAGAGCAAGTGAAACCAGCCAAGGCGGCTTGGAATAGTGAAAATTTGGAATTTTACGGCTTTACGTTTTTGTTGACTGCTTGTGGCCTGCTGATGATTCGAATGTTGGTTGATCCAGCGATTGTCCGTCGCCCGCTGCTCGAGCCGAATTTGTCGATCGGTGGGTTATGTTTCATTGGCGTTTCACTATTGATCTTCTTATTGGCCAATGTGATCACCAGTGATCCTCACATACAAGTTGAACAGGGCCCGCCATTGGGGCCCGGCTACGCGCTGCTCAACATGCTGCCGGAGTTGCCGACAACTCCCGGAACCAATGTAGCCGAATGGCAGCGCCCACCTTTGACGAACCCATGGCTTCCGAACTTAGCCAGAATTATTGCCATCGTTGCCAACTTGTCGATCGTGTTCGGCATCGTGGGAGTTGGCTATTGGCACTTTGACAACATCAAGACGGGTATCGGGGCTGCGACCATGTACTTGCTGCTTCCCTACACGGCACAGATGACCGGCAATGTGCAACACGCTTTGCCGGCCGCGCTGCTGGTATTAGCAATCTTGAGTTACCGCATGCCGTTGCTGGCCGGATTATTTTTAGGCGCTGGAGCGGGTTTGGTTTACTATCCGTTTTTTTTATTGCCTTTGTGGATCAGTTTCTATTGGCACCGCGGGTTTGGTCGACTACTGAGCGGCGTTTTCATCAGTCTGACAGTTTTGGCGATTCTGCTGCTGCTCGGAGGCATGACTGCGTTTTTGGCTCACTTGCAGAAAATGTTTGGGCTGTGGTTGCCCACGATGGAAGGATTAGAAGGGGTATGGGGATCTGGAATCCCGCCTTACTTCAGATTGCCGGTGCTGGTAGGTTTCATCATCCTCAGCTTGTCGTTCTCATTCTGGCCGGCTCGAAAAACCCTTGGGACTCTGATGTGTGGTAGCGCGGCAGTGATGCTTGCCGCACAGTTTTGGCACGGCTACGGAGGTGGATTGTATATGGCTTGGTTTCTTCCGCCTGTACTGCTGACGATCTTTCGTCCCAATCTAGACGATCGGATCGCTAATAAAGTGGTCCGACCAAATTGGATCGGGTCCGCCAAGGCGAACGGCGTTTCAGCTCTACCGCAACCGACTGCAAACTGAGGTAGTTACTTGCGGGTTACGTAGCGAAGGACGAAAGCGTCACCAAAGCCCAGTTCGTCGGGGCGATTACGAAATTCAAGCTTGCGACTGAAGACCCAGCCAAGTTCCCAACTGCTCAGAGCGCCGCCAGAGTCAGCTCGTTCGATTCCGAACGCCAGTTTGTAGTCGCGATAGGTCATGACGTCGTTACTATCATCCGGGAATTCAATGTCCCAAGTTCCACCCCCCAACAATCCTCGGCAATAGATACGCGATAGCGCTGACAGGGTTAGATCAATCCGAGGTCTGGGGAATACCATTTCATAACGCAGCTCGGGTCGTTGCGGATCGTGCCAAACCCATCCAGCCACTGGCAGTACTTTGATATCATCGCGTCCCAAGTAGTCGACTCCGAACACCCAGTCGGCTCGCGGACCGGGATGAAACATGCCGACTGCGTGCGCCGGAAAGCGAACTCCATCGCGAGCGCTGTCCTCAAAGTCACTATAGACGCCAACCATCGCTGACCATTCGTAACTGAATAGATCTGTTAGCGAATTGCGCGCCTGATAGCCAAGTTCAAAGTCGTAGAGTCGCGGCGGCAGGTGAACTGCTAGCGGTCCAGACAGCAGGTGAATGTTGATATTAGCAGTGACTCCGTTACGCCTGCCGCGATCCAAGTAGTTTGGCGACTCGAAGCTCAACCAACCGAATTGGTCGCCATCGCCGGGCATGTAGGCGATTGCGTTCTCATTGCTGCGATACGATGTGTAGCGCGCAATCGACAGTTCGTAGAGGTCAAGCGACGGGGATATCACGCCGTCGGGCTCAAGCACTTTGATGTGTTGGTCTTCATTAGAAACTACAACCGATGGATCAAGCGGGTGCGGAATAATCTCCGACGGATAGGGATAGCTGGAACCGGGCAGGATCTGAGGCGTTTCATCTGCAGGTGATCGTAGCAAGCCGCTTTGGGTCGGACCAAGCGGCTCCGCCGTGACGACTGGATAGGCTTGACCTTGACGCGTCGCAGCCCGCGTCTCCTGACCGAATTCTTGGCCCATTGCCAACGGTGTTCCGTCCACGCTAAACATTAGCGTCGCCAAAAAGCATGTCCACAGTGACCGAGTGTAGCCTACGGAAACACTTGGTTTGGATGGGAATTTGATTTGTCGAAACAATCTATGAAACCTAAATTATTCCTTGAGCGAGTACGGAAGCACCCGATAGTTACATTTTCGGCTGGCTTGCGTCAACTTTGGAATTGCGAGTCAATTGCTTTGGGGCGCCGATTGTTGGCTCACTTGAACGATTTCATCCGTTCGAATAATGCGCGTTGAATTCGATCCGTTGCCCTTCGGCTGAACGGTTGAGGACAACCGTTCTACACTTTCTATCAGCCCAGCCTCGCTCGCCTCGCTCTCCCGACAGGTGTTTTCGTTGGTTAAAGTCCGAACAATGATGCTCATAGAGGTAGCGCGCGGCTCCTGCCGAGTTTTTTGAGACAAAGCCCCCCCCTAAAGCTTGCCCAAGCCACGTCGCCCTCACAAATTGGGTTCTCGGCTCTATTGCGGACTGTTTTTGACTCAAGCTACGGTGTTTTGGGCTGGGAGCGAGGTTGGACTAGCCAAGATTTGGGCTTAGGCTGAGAATAGTCGCATTGGGTGACGCCAAGGTAGTAGCTGGTTTTCCCTAGGGGGCAGACCCCGTTTCAAACAGAGATTAACTGGAAAGTCTACTTTCCAAAGAAATGAGAGATGGCGTGGATCAACGTAGATTCCTAACTTGGCTGATGCTGACCAGTGCATTGTTTTTCCTCTATATGAGCGTGCAGCGTCCGGTCGCGCCGAAACCATTGGTAAAAGACGTTCCCGTTGCTGAGAATGCAGATCCGCTTTTGCAGGATGCCCCACTTCCAAAAGCAGATCCCGCGGCGCCAGTAGCCGAAATTGGTGCTCCGAAACAAGCGCTGCCGCTGAATCCTGGAAAAGTGGTCACGCTGGGTTCCATGGACCCGACAAAGAAATTCAAAATGCTCGTCACACTGAGCACGCGCGGTGCGGGCCTGATTCGCGCCGAAATGGTCGAGCAGAAGGACAACGGCGCGTTGAAATACCGCGCTCTTGAGCATGAAGGAAGTTACCTCGGTTACCTCGCCCTGGCGCCCGTCTCCGGCGGTGCGCGAATCATGTCCGTTCCCCCAGGCAGCCCAGCCTCACTAGCCAACTCTATCGATACTCCGGGCAGTATCTTGGTTGATGATGTGCTAACGACGCTCGATGACCAGCCCGTCGAATCCCTCTCTGGCGTACAGGCCATTCTGCAGACTGTCAAACCAGGAACTTCGGTGCAGTTGACTGTTCAGCGTCCAGTGGCGGGTGCGACGCAAACGCTTAAGTTCACAGTCAAAACCGTTGAGGCACCTTTGGATGTTCTGCGCACCGAAGAATTCTTGACCGACTTCATCCCTGGTAACAAAGAACGCCCGAGCCTCTTGACCACTCTGGGGTCGTTGAACAAAACGAATATTCCACCTGGCTCCGATTTCCTGCCTGCAATTCGCGAGAGTCTGTATGCTGACTGGGCAGTCCGACCGCTGCCAGTAGAAAATGGCGAGGGATTCGAATTCGTCCTACCGCTTGATAGCTTCTTAGCAAACACGGGTCGTCCAAACAAAATTGACTTGGTGAAACGCTATCGCCTGTTGCCAGCCGAAAAGGGGAATGACGGTTACACGCTCGATTTGGAAACCGTCATCATCAATCGCAATGAACAAGCGATCGACGTATC
>JAYVHC010001037.1:0-2169 GCA_043771575.1 Planctomycetia bacterium | reverse complement strand
CTCTGTTCGCTGTAGTGGCCTTAGGGGCTTTAATTCCCGAGCCCTCCGGATGGCTGAGCAGCGCATTGTCATTCGCTCAAATTCTACTCATTGCAAACGTAGTTTTGGTGCTGTTCAACATGTTACCAGCATTCCCGATGGACGGCGGTCGGGTTTTCCGCAGTCTACTTGCCATGCGACAGGGTCAACTGCGCGCGACGGAAACCGCCGCTCGAGTCGGCCGCTGGATGGCATTGCTGTTCGTCGTAGCGGCGATTTTTATGGGAGAGTTTCCATTGTTGCTTGTCGCAGGTTTTGTCTACTTTGCGGGTTCGGCGGAATTAATGCAGATGCGTTTGCGTTCGCTGGCTGGAGTAAATGCAGAAACCAATGGGAACAATCCCTACGCAAGCTTTGAATATTCTTCGAAACCGTACTCACCTTTTGAATTTCGAACCACCCGGGGGGACGATATTATTGACGCCATTGAGGTCCGCGAAATACGTCGAGACTGACAAACTATTTTCTATCGCTGACTTTTCGCCAGCCGAACGAATGCAAATTGCGGGCGTCGATGTATCGGGCGTCAGTATTCGCGGATTTGAGCGACACAACAATCAACTCGCGACCGTCGCGCTGACTGCTTGAAACGAGACATGCTCCGGCGGCGTCCGTCGTACCAGTTTTGACGCCTGCGAAACCATCGATACTCAAAAGGCGGTTCGTATTTTCCCATTTTACATGGCGTTGGTAACCGCTTGGCACTGAGACTTCGCAGCCATGTTGCCGACACGTCACATAGCTGCGAAATCGTGGCATGTCCAACGCAGCCCGAGCTAATCGAGCAAGATCGGTCGCCGTCGACAAATGATCTTCGTGGGTTAGCCCGTGTGGATTGACATAATGAGTATTCGTCATCCCCAGCTCAGAAGCGGTCGTATTCATACGCGAGATAAAGTGTTCATAGGATTGCTCGTCATCGAGCCCAGGAACTTCGGAAAATTTGCGGCCAAAGTGTTCTGCAAAAGCCACGGAGGCATCGTTGCCAGATGGGAGCATCAAGCCGTACATCAATTCTTCGACAGTCAATTGCTCGCCCGCTCTAACTCCCGAAGTCGATCCAATGGTATCGTCCGCTCGCTTGGAGAAGGTAATTACTTCACTCAACACCTCCGGACGCTTGGCGACAGCTTTCAAGACGAGATACGCAGTCATGATTTTCGTCGTACTGGCGACATGCATCCGAACGTCTGCTTTGTGACTGGCAATGGGTTCGCCGTTTTGGCGGTCCATAATTAGCCACGAATCGCAACTCACTTGAGGCGGCCCATGCGGATCATCCGCAGTGCTGAATGTCAACTTTTCAGCGTTCACTACCGATGGCTCTGGAACTTGGGCGTCGCTTTCGATTAATGTCCCTAGTTGACTCCAGGTCGCCGCATCAACAACTCCTGATGCATCGATTTGTCTTTGTCGCTGAAAGAACCTTACGGCAGCTTCGGTAGCGGGTCCAAAATCGCCATCGATCGTCAAATTACTTGGCGGCGATGTTCGCGCGTTCAGTGTTCGCTGGAGGGCTTCAACCAATTCGCCGCTCGCGCCAAGCTTTAACTCTGCGCTTGTTGTCGCTTCAGCACCGTTCCGGCTCGGCGGTGGAGCGAACACTTCATAAGTTGCCTTCGCAATCTCCGCGCATAAGCGATTTGCGGCGTTGTCTTCTGTCCAACGCGTATCGGCATGGTTACCTGTCAACACGCACAGGGCGATCGTGCAATCTTTGGCCATCAGCAAGCCAGCATCCGTGCGCACGCGTGTCACCGAACCAGTCTTGTGAGCCACTTTGACGTCAGGCGGCAGGAGCAATGGAAATCTTGCTTTGTCATCGCAATGCAACAGGTGATCGAGCATAGCTTCGGTCCACTGTGGCTTTGCCAGCTCGCCTCGTTTCAACTTGGCGAGCAAATTCACCATCTCCACTGCGGTGGTACTACCCAGACCAAATTTTTTACTGCGGTCAGGCGAAATCGTGGTATCGCCACGAAACACTTTGGCATTCAACTGGGTCTCAGGAAAGCCGAGGTCGTTCATTGCCTTGGTGGTCGAAGGCAATCCGATCGCATCGACAACCAAGTTCGTGGCTGTATTATCCGAGTAGACAATCATCAAGCGAATCGCGTCGCGGAGTGAGAG
>JAYVHC010001036.1:0-2322 GCA_043771575.1 Planctomycetia bacterium | reverse complement strand
AAAAAGCTCGATAATCTAGTCATCCGACGCAAGCGATTTCTTTTGCCGATCCTAACGCTTGTCGAAGTCGTCTTTGTTGATCGCGTAAGTCTCCAATTTGCGATACATTGTCGCTCTTGAGATGCCAAGCAATTCTGCGGCTTCAGGAATGCTTCCATGAGTGCGTCGCATAGCTTCTTGAATCAACCTCTTTTCCCATTGCTCGATATTCAAGGTGTCGAACACTTCGGTCTTCGTTTCATGCAACGTAAGGTCCGACGCTTGGATTTCGTCATCCGCCGCAAGCACAATGGCGCTATCGACAATATTTCGCAATTGCCTAACGTTCCCTGGCCAGTTGTATTCCAGCAAACGCTTGCGAGCTGCCTCGCTAAGCTTAATGTTGGCGCGACCATGCTGACGCCCGAAGTGTTCTAGGAAATGATTGAGAAGCAGCAAAATGTCATCGCCACGCTGACGTAGCGGTGGCACTTTCATTTCAAATACGCTCAGCCGGTAGAATAAATCTTCGCGGAAGCGTTTATGGACCACGAATTCGCCCAAGTCCCGGTTTGTAGCCGTTAAGACTCGAACATCGACTCGCACTTCCTTGCGACCACCAACTGGCAAGAAGGGATGTCCCTCGAGAATGCGTAGCAATTTCGCTTGGCCCGCAAGGGTCATCTCACCTATCTCATCCAGGAAGAGCGTGCCGCCATGTGCTTGTTGAAACCAACCGATATGATCCTTGTCCGCCCCAGTGAAAGCGCCCTTAACATGACCAAAGAGTTGGCTCTCCATGAGCTCGCTTGGAATTGCAGCGCAGTTAACGCTGAGCATCGGTCGATCAGCACGCATGCTTGCTTTGTGGATAGCTCGTGCAACGAGTTCTTTGCCGACACCGCTCTCGCCCCGAATGAGAATACTGCCAGTCGCTTTTGCAACGCGCTTGATGCGATCTTTAAGCTCAAGCATGAGTGGGCACTGCCCTAACAGTTCATCGAAGTCAGCGTTTTTTAACTGAAGTCTGCCGTGATCGATTCGCAACGATGATTCATTTCTCGCCCGCACCAACGATGCGGCCAGAAAACTTGCTGAAGCAATCGTAAAGTCAAAAGAGTGCTTTTCGAATACTTCCTTGTCGCGGTACAAATGAATCACGCCGATGGTCTTGCCCTCATGCAGCAATGGAACACAGATTGCGTCGGCAAAATGCAATAAAGGACCGTCGCCTGGTCGCTGCGACTCGTTCTTGACCCAAACCGCAGTCGACTGCTTGCAAACCATATCCGTTAGCTTGTCGCTTAGGACAATACGAGATTCGTTGTTGTTCGGATACCTGCCCTGCGCGGTGAGCTTACCATCCTCATCGGCGAGCAAGAACGCAACAAAGGTAGCCTTGGTTCGATTTCTCAAGACTTCGATCGCCAATGCAACCACTTCATCTGGAGTTGTCAATGAAATGCAACGAATGGACAACTGATGCAGATCGGACAAATCCTCCGTTCGGCCTGCTTTCCGAAGGGAAAGGAAAGCGGACATGCCTGAGGCAAATCCGTCCGGCGTACTCCCAATCTTGTCACCTCGAAGGTCCTGGGAGAGATTAATCCGCTCCACAGTAATATCTTCGTTGATCGTATCGTCGATGAACTCGAGCTCCGTATTGCCGATACGAATCCGGTTTCCATGTGCCAAGACGGCCACGTCCACCTTGGAACCGTTTATTAGTGTGCCGTTTCGTGAGCCAGCATCCAGAACCCGCCATTGGGACTCTTTGTAGACCAGTCTGGCGTGAACGCGCGACGAAAGCGGATCGTTGAGTTGGATATTGCATTCCAACCCTCGCCCCATGGTGTTTTCGATTGCTTTGTCCAGCGAGTAACGAGAATCTAGCTCTCGTCCTCGTCTTATGACCAGATACGTCGACATCGGCAGTGTGTATAGCGGTAAGTGTTTGGCAGCAAACAGTATAGAGCAAATTGTCTCATTTTGCTACATGTTTAACCCGCAATCGGTGAATGGCACAGGTGAACCGATCACGGACTCTTTCATGTCGTTCTCAACAAGCAGTTCAAACCGGTCGTCGAGAACGGAAGCGACAAATACAATTCCGTCTTCTCGTGGTGCATAGAGTTTCCCACCCGCGATCAGTGGCGATGCATAGAAATTGGATCGACTTTTTGGAAATGCATCGCTCCAAATGGTCTTGCCCGTTTTAGGATCAATGCAGTCAACCTCACCGCGATCTCTCACTAAGTAAACTCGCCCCTGATAGACAGCGGGGGTGGGTACAAACGAACTGATATCGTCGCGTTGCCAAACGTGACTTGACTTAGGCCAGAC
>JAYVHC010001035.1:0-7375 GCA_043771575.1 Planctomycetia bacterium | reverse complement strand
ATGCATCGTGCGTGTGATATAAATCGGGCTCACTAGTTGATCGCTGGTGACCGGTCCATCCCAGCGACAGAGAATTTCGTTGCCGGACCATGCGGGCCTGGCGGGGCCAGTTTGAGTGCGCACTGTAGGGTCGAACGTCAAATTTGCGGATTGCTGCATTTGCTGGTTGGCTGAACGTGCCGGTAAGTTACTCTCGCTCGGCAATTCCCGAGCATCTTCGCGAAGCGATTCAGCTACATCCGCAGCGCTTTGATATGTGGCGTTGATCATCGGGAACATCGAACGTCCCGTATAGGGAACGCCGACCTGCTCAAGCTGAGCCTTCGTCGTAGATGCTCACCCTGAACTGCCACGTTGCATGATCGGGGAAGATCTCGAGACTCAATTCTGAAGGCCAGCTTCGCAAATGCTGATTGGGGTCATTAAATGGCGATGGTGATCGAATATCGCCAGCATCCCAGAGAGCCCAATCTTTCCAGGGTTTTAGCGCCTCAGGAATTTCACCAGGCTGAGCGAAAAGGGCTCGCTCACCGCCGAACGTGGAAGCCAATAGAAGCGTCGCCAGCTGTGCGGTCTTCATTGCATTACCGGAGCTATGCGAAAAAATATTCATGGGTATGGGCCAGATCCTAAACGCGGCGAAACAAAGTACGCGCGGATCGCAAATCGAAGAATGATCTCGCTCGTATATTACACAATCGTAGTCGTGCCCCGGTAACAAGCGGGAATTTGCCAAATTATTGCGCGCGAAATGCAAGTTGTGAGTCAGCGCTAGTGAAACGCGACAGGGGTTGAGGTGCAGCAAACGCAGCACGCCGAAGCTGAGCTTCGAGGACCGCGTTCCCAAGCTGGAGCTTGGGAACGAGACAACTGGCAACCGCGTGCCCATCGGGCCGCGCGTGAATGTGTCACCGCGCGGGTCGTTGCCCGCGCGGTTAAACAAAGAACTGAACTACTTCACTTCCAGTAACTCGACTTCGAATACGAGCGCTTCGTTGGGACCGATATCGCTGCCGGCGCCACGTTCGCCATAAGCGATGTTCGGTGGAATGAACAATCGCCACTTGTCGCCAACTTTCATGCGTTGAAGTGCTTCGGTCCAGCCGGGAATAACTTGCCCAACACCAAACGTGGCTGGTTCGCCGCGTTTGATGGAGCTGTCGAAGATTTTGCCGTTGGTGAGCTTGCCTTCGTAGTGGACAGATACTTCATTTTCAAGTTTCGGTGAAGGCCCCGTGCCGGCCTTGATAACTTCATATTGCAATCCGCTAGCGGTGGTTTGAACGCCTTGCTTCTTCTTGTTTTCTTCGAGGAACTTGTTCGACTTTGCCAAGTTTTCTTTTCCGGCTGCTGCCGCTTTGGCCTGGAGTTTTTGTTGAAGAGTTTTCATGGCAGCCTGAATTTCTGGGGCAGCAACCGCCGGCTCTTTAGCCGCCAAAGCGTCCATGATGCCGGCGATGAGGTCGGCTTGCGTCATGAATTCGGAGCTCAGGCCCTGTTGTTTCATGTCGCTACCGATTCCAAAACCAATACCGTAGCTAGCGGGGTCGGCAACTTTCTTCGCGGTTTGCGTATTCAATGGAACTACTTCCTGTGCAAAAACTTCCTGTGCAAAACAGGTGATGGTGGAGCACAGCAGGATTGCTGTCGTTGCGAAAACTCGCATTTGAGAACTCTTTCGTAAGGTGGGTGTGAGGCTGTTTTGGAGGAACTGATTTGGTACTTGGCTGCGAAAACGCGATGTTTCCCTTGCCAGTATTGTTCCGGTGGCGCGGTTTGATGCAAGTTGAATTTTGGTCCTGGGAGGCCAAATCTCAAGATATTTCCGTCGAAAAAGGGGAATAGCAGCGAAAAATCGGGCTTGTGCTGCACAAAACTGTGTTGCTGCCTGGCGAATTCTACGCCCTCTGGTTAGTTAACGAAAAAACGCAACGCTGTTCGACGTTGCGTTTTGACGGGAGATTGCAACCGAGTAAATGGTGTTACTTATCCGCCTTTTCCTTGATCACTTCTAAGAACTTCTCAAGGTCGGGTTTCATTTGATCACCAGCGAGCTTGACGGCCTCTTGCTGCGTCTTCAATGCGGCTGCTGTATCGCCGTCGAGAAACTGAAAATGCGCGGCGGTGTCGAGGACAGCTGCCTTCGATGCGTCATCGGATGCTTCTGCGGCACCTTCGGCGGCAGCGCGGCTCGCCTTCAACAGGGCTTTGTCAGTCAGTTCTCCGGACTCAAATTTTTCGTACAAGCCCCACGTGATGAAGTTAATGAACGCAGGGGTGTCCTTGTAGTCCGCATAGGCTTGTGTAATCGCTTCTGCAAATTTCGCATTCTTTGTGTCTTGCATGAGGAGCTGCACACGCGTCATTTTCATTTGCTTCTTGATGGCCGGATTCTTCTCCGCTTCGATTAAGTTATCGAGAGCAGCCATCGCTTCTTCCGTCTTGCCACTTTGCATCAGCAGTTGAACCTTCATGCTTTGCAATTGATTCTTGACTTGTTCTGATTTTGTTTCAGCCAGCGTTTCGTCGATCAACTGCATGGCATCTTCAATCTTGCCGCTTCGGGCGCTTCGCATGATCTTGGACATCAGCAAGCCCATCTTCTGCGACTCTTTGAATTCTTCTGCGAATTCTGTGCGATCCCATTTGTCGTCGACTACTTGGGCGAGCACGTCGTCCATCGACATCGGATGACCGATCCATTCGATCTTTTGATCTTTGCCAACAATGAACGCGCATGGAATGCCATTTTGACCTGCAGCTTGCATATAGTCCTTGTTAGCGGACTTGTCGGGATCGGTGGTCAGGCAATACGCGCTGGTTAGCTCGCGATACGTCTTAGGTTGGTCTCCACTTTCATCTGGGGCATTCTCAATGACCGATTTCTTGGTAGGAGCCGCTTTGTATTCACGCTCGAGAAACTTGTCGACCGTTTCAAGACTCTCGTCGCTGATGCTTACAATCTGAACCCCTTTATCGGCAAACTTGTTTTGCATTTCCACCAAGTGCGGCATACTGGCGATACATGGACCGCACCAGGTTGCCCAAAACTCAACCACATAGACTTTGCCTTTTGCAAAATCCGTCAGTGGTTTAAATTTTCCGTTACCGTCATGTACCCAATGCTCGATGTCGAGCGCAGGGGCTTGCGAGCCGATGGTTAAATCTTCGGCGAACACTGGTGACGTTAGGCTTGCCGCCCCTAAGCAACCCATCAGGCTGGCGACGAAAGCACGTTGGAGAACTTTCTTGAAATTCAACACAAAAACGCTCCTCTATAATGGACTGAATTGCAAAACTAGGCCGGAGCCTTGAATGCACACCAGTGTACGAGTTATTGCAGCGGATTGCATCCGTTTTACTGATGTTCGTGTCAAAAAAACGAAGTGAACTTAGGTAACCTCACAACAAAACGGTATAGCAAGTGTGACCACCTGGGGTCGCATCTGCCGGACTGTCGGATGCGACCTATTGAATTTCTTGAATTGCGTCGGGAAGATACTTTTGCCCAACCGAAACTGCGCGCATGCCAGTGAGGGACCATCCGCCATAACTTCCGCAATCAAAACCACTTACTGCATACAGTGAACACCGGTCAGGAGGTCTACGCACAGCCTCGTCGCGGCGTTCTGGTGTGGAACGTTGGGCCCGGCGGGTTTTCGGGATCGCATGGGACGGTTAGAATTGGGCGATACGGTCCCGACCGCGCCTTTTACAACCAGTTTGGCATATGACAAAGCACATTTTCGTTACCGGCGGCGTTGTTAGTTCGATTGGAAAAGGTCTAACGAGTGCGTCGATCGGGATGCTACTGGAAGCGCGTGGATTGCGTGTGCGCATGCAGAAGCTCGATCCGTACATTAACGTCGATCCGGGGACGATGAGCCCCTATCAGCACGGTGAAGTCTACGTGCTCGACGATGGCAGCGAGACTGACCTCGACCTCGGGCATTACGAACGGTTTACCAACGCGCCGCTCTCGCGCAGTTCGAATTACACGACCGGTCAGATCTACTTGTCAGTCATCGAGAAGGAGCGCAAAGGTCAGTTTCTCGGCAAGACGGTTCAAGTAATTCCGCACATTACCGATGAAATCAAAAGCGTAATTCGCAAAGTGGCGGAGGATGATGTAGATGTTGTCATAACGGAAATTGGCGGCACCGTTGGCGATATCGAGAGCCTTCCGTTCCTCGAAGCGATTCGCCAATATCCGTTGATGGCTGGCAAGGAAAATTGCTTGTTCATTCACTTGACGTTAGTGCCGTATTTGAAGGCAGCGGGCGAGTTGAAGACCAAGCCGACGCAGCATTCGGTGGGGCAATTGCGGCAGATCGGTATCCAGCCTGACATACTGATTTGTCGTTGCGAGCAACCGATTTCGCGCGACGAGCGAGACAAGATCGCTTTGTTCTGTAACTTGGCCCCCGAAGCCGTAATCGAAGAACGCGATAAAGATTTTTCGATTTACGAAGTCCCGCTTAGCCTCGTTTCCAATGGGCTCGACGATCTCATCATCAAGAAGTTTGGCTTTTCATCGCGCGCGCCCGACCTCGAGCCGCTCAACGAAGTGCTTCATCGGCTTCGCAATCCCAAGCACGAAATCAGCATTGCCGTCGTGGGCAAATATGCCGAACATAAGGACGCTTACAAATCGATTTACGAATCGCTCGATCACGCGGGCATTCACCATTACGCACAGATTCGGATCGGTCGCATTCAGAGTTCAGACATCGAAAATGAAGGCCCCGAGCGCCTGCTGTCGGGTTACGATGGAATCTTGGTTCCTGGCGGTTTCGGCGAACGCGGTATCGAAGGCAAAGTGCAAGCGATCCGCTACGCTCGCGAGAAACGCATTCCGTTTTTTGGAATTTGTTTGGGCATGCAGTGCGCTGTGATTGAATATGGCCGCAATGTCATTGGACTCCAACGCGCCCACTCGACGGAATTCGATAAAGACGCCTTGCATCCCGTGATCTGTTTGCTCGACGAACAACGCGAAATTACGCAGATGGGCGGCACGATGCGATTGGGCAGTCAACCTGCTGTGCTCGAAGACCTGTCGCATGCACTGGCCGCGTATGGTCAAACGCATATCGCAGAACGCCATCGTCATCGCTATGAATTCAACAACGTTTATCGTGAGCAGTTCCGCGCAAACGGAATGAAGTTCACTGGCACCAGTCCTGATGGCGGCTTGGTCGAGATCGTCGAACTGGCTGATCATCCTTGGTTTTTGGCCGTGCAGTTCCACCCAGAATTTAAATCGAAGCCAACCAAAGCCCACCCGCTATTTGCCGGCTTCATCAAGGCCGCCATCGACCGTCGCGCACGTCGGCAGAAAAAATCACCCGAAGATGCGTCACCTTCCGAAGCGTTGCTGAACGGCTAACTCGAGCGGAGCATGCTTCCTATCGGTTCCAGCGTGGTGAGGCGAAGTTTGTTCCGTCGGTTTTCGGGCCTGACCCCCAACTCGCTCGAAGTTTCAGTGCAAAGCAAATAAAGACGCTGGTCGCTCGGTATCGAACGCCAGCGTCAATGGGGTTAAACTATCGAACAGGCCAGCCTATTTGCGGGTCTTCGTGTTGGTAGAATTCGTCCTAGAATCAGTCGTGTTACTTGAAGACTTCTTGGCATCTTTGTGGATTTCGGTCTTCTTGTCGCCCGATTTTTTGTTGTCAGATGGACCATCGTTGCGCTTCTTGTCGTCGGCCTTCTTGTTGTCCGACTTCTTGTCGTTGTCCTTCTTGTCGTCCTTCTTATCTTCTTGCTTCTTGATTTCCGGTTTCTTGTGGTTGGAGTCATCTCCCGAGTTTGACGGTTTGACAGGGGGCTCTTCGTTCCATGTACCTACCTCGGTGTCTGTGAACTTATCGTTTTGTTTATCAATCAGCCGGAATAAGTCTCGGCCTGAGCCACCTTTCAAATTGTCTTTTCCTTGACCACCGTCAAGTCGATCGTCTCCATCTCCGCCATCAAGATCGTCATCCCCTTCGTTGCCGAGAATAATGTCATTACCTGAGTTACCCTCCAGTACATCATTTCCAAACATTCCGGCTAACAAGTCGTCTCCATCACCCCCGCATCGTTTCCACCAAGGCTTCGAATGGAAATCGAAGTCAGCTCTTTCGCATTGAAGCGCTGTGTAGTGCCAGATATACCAATTTGATCGCCGACTTGCCGTACAATGATCGTGTCAGCTGAATCGGTCCCTTCGATTAACAATTGATGGTCGACGAGTTGTGCCATAATGTTGGCAGCCATAACTCTCCGGTCCTCCAAGGACTCCAGAAATAGTTTGCGTTGTTGAATTCTCTTGGGGTTTTGCCGAAAACGGTGGGCCCTTCTCGATAATCGTCGCATAGAAAAGACCTTTTCAAGAAAAGTGGTAAAGACCCGCGATTTCGATTCTCGTGAGCGAATGTTCTTTCATTGCGTGGTGATTTTCCACATGGCAAGTGAAAGAAAGTGCGAATCAAAAAAATCGCCATCTAAAACCTACGTCACAACGATCCGCAAGTTGACACAATATCGGCAGAATCTGGCACTTCTTAGGTCGTTAAAACCGTCGTTATCGGAAGCGGATCGTGCTTGCAGGGAATTGTCATTGCCGAGGCTATTCCTGCCCCAGAGCACTAGCCCCTGACGAAACTCGTGTGAATATCAAGGATGCTCAGCGTAGAGTCCGGATGGCAAGACGTTTCGATGATTTCTGGCGGCGGCCAGATTTTGGTGAGTGACGCACAATCCGGGCCAATACGTCAACAGCTCCCAAGTCACTCGCTTTTTTATCGTATCCCGGCGATGGCCTGCCGCAATAGATTGTGCGTGATGCGTTGGACCCGGTCATCGGGACCATGAGGGCGGCTCCAATGTGACCAAGGCAAAGTGTGACCAGGTGGATGACTAAGGCCTTGTGACCAGAAGATGGTTGACGCATTAAAAACAAAATTCTGCTTGGGTCCCGGGTAAAATGTAGCTGTCCATTGCTGTGCGTTCGCACCTCCCTGCCAGGCTGTGCCGCCTGCAATGATTTCAATGCCCGGGATCGCTGCTGGGTTCCCATGATACTCCCAGCCGATAAGGCCTGGGACCGCCTCGCCGTTTTTCATTCCGGTTCCTTCGAAGATCCAATGATCGGCCTTGGTCACGACCCAGTCTCCACCACCATTCACGGGCTCGACATTGCGAGCCCCCATCAGGAAACCCTCGTCGGGGCCCCGATATGGGAATGGGCCGTGTTCGCGATGGCGGTCTTCGGCTTCTTTGGTTTCCCCACCATAAGGTCCGCCGCGAAAGATAATGCGATTGGCAATGCCTCGCGCGCTATCTCGAAATGGCGTTACCCAACATACGCTATTGCCGCTCAAGAACAGCA
>JAYVHC010001034.1:0-1737 GCA_043771575.1 Planctomycetia bacterium | reverse complement strand
CGCAACGCCCTGCTCAAGCAATACCAAGCCTTGTTCGGCATGGAAAATTGCGAACTCCACTTCACCGACAAAGCGATGAAGTCGATCGCCCGTCAAGCGCTCGAAAAAGCTGTCGGCGCTCGTGGCCTTCGCAGCATTGTCGAGAAAGTCATGCTCGATGTGATGTTTGACTTACCGGGTCAAGCACCTGGGACGGCGTTCAACATTGATCAAGACGAAGTCGATGGCAAACTGAAGGCCTACAAAATGACCGCCACCGAGAAGAAGAGCGCCTAGGACTGAACGCCACGCGTTACGCTTCTGTACAAAAAATGATGGCTGCCCAGGTTCTCCTCGGCAGCCATCTTTCATTTCGAGGTGGTGAATAAATGGGGTCGAGTCGCTCCGCGACTCGACTCCCCCGTTTAAAAAAAAGGCCGATAATCAGACAACGGCTCCGAGTTGCGGAGCAACTCGGCCACGTTTCAATAATCACAACCTCTTCGGGATCTACTAGCAGCGCGGCACTTACGAAATAGGATGCAGGGGTCGCAGCCTCACGATTTGACGCCAAAGGCGCTTTCAGAGACGATAGTAACGCAGCCGGAGGTTTCTTTCTCTTACTTAATTTGAAGCGTTATGATAACCAGACTTTCTCCCTTCCGTGGGTGGTTTACATTCCTCTTCTTGTTGATGATTTGCCCATCGAACGCATTTCCACAAGATGATGGCGATGACGAGCCGCCAGAGTTTCTGCCGGGGCTGGTGGCTCAACTTGATCTACCCAAGGTCGGGTTAGTGACACGCTTGGATCATGATGTCTTGTTCGATTGGAGCGAGAAGAGCGTTGACCATCGCACTGCTAGGCAGTCGCCGATCAAAGTGCGTTGGACAGGGTACTTGGAGTGCAAGGATAACGGCCAGTTCAAGATCCATGTCTATGCTGCAGGGCGAATTACGGTTCGGATCGATGGCCGAGAGATCCTAAAGAGTGCCTCGGAGTCGCCTCGATGGTTCGATTCGCTGCCCCTGGAAATGAAATTTGGTCGCCATCCCATTGAGCTCGCATACGAGGGAATCGGAAGCCGGGGGCAGATTGGGTTGTTCTGGACAGGTCCACAGTTCGAGCTCGAACCCATTTCCCATCGCTACCTGTCGCATCGATTTGAAAATGCAATAGACGATTCCTTCGAGCGCGGTGCGCTGTTAAGTCGAGCGCTAGGTTGTGCGGCTTGCCATGAAGGGAATGATGTACGTGCGCCGTTAACAGCGCCCGCGTTGACTTGCCTCGATGGTAACCTCAATCGTGAGTGGTTGGTGGAACGCTTGACAGCAACGGGCTCGACCCCAGATCAACGCATGCCGCACTTTGGCCTTAATCGCGAGGATGCGGAAGCGATTTCGGTAACACTGTTTGATGCTTCGCAAAAGTCGACTGCAGCCAAGCAGTATGTCAAGCCGCTGGAATCTAAAGCCAAGCAAAACGTGGCGGTGGCCAGGACGGAGCCATCCGTTGCGGAAGGACGAGCAGCGCTGGTGTCGCTTGGGTGCTTAGCTTGCCATCAGCTCGGTGAGCTGGGTGACCGAAGCCTGTTTGATGGAGGAGATTTGAGTTTGGTGGCCGCAAAGCGAACTCAAGATTTCTATGGTCGTTGGCTAGAGAATCCAGCGACGGTCGATAGTGATCATCGTATGCCGGTATTTAAGCTAAGTGCGTTACAGAGTGCGGATTTGCAATTGTTCTTGCAGTCCTTGGGC
>JAYVHC010001033.1:0-3927 GCA_043771575.1 Planctomycetia bacterium | reverse complement strand
AAGCGGGACGACGTGTGAAAGAGCGAGGTGGTTGCATTCACTATTTCTGTGTGGGTCGCGTACTTGAACAACCCGATGTCGCCTGGCTTCAAAGCCTTGCGAAAATGGAGCATCCGATCGGTAACCATACTTATGATCATGTCAACGTACTTGCTCGGACAAACGAAGAGTTACAGTTTCGATTTCAGCGTGCACCGTGGCTGCTCCAAGGCCGATCGCTCTCAGATGCGATTCAAGAAAACATTCGAGTAACAACTTTGGCCTTAAAGCAACGAACCGCGATTGAAAATCGAGGCTTCCGCACGCCAGGCGGTTTTAACACGGGCCTAAATGGACGCGAAGATTTACAACAGATGCTGCTCGGACTTGGATTCAAATGGGTTAGCAGCTTGTATCCAGCCCATGCTAATACTGAGGCGAAGCAAGAGCCCACCGAGGCTGTTTACGAAAGTATCGTTCAGGCCCTTACCGTGGCACAGCCTTTCAAGTACCCTACGGGATTGATTGAAATTCCGATGAGTCCCATCAGCGACATTGGGGCTTTTCGTACCGGACAGTGGCGTTTGGAGTGGTTCCTCGAAGCCGTAAGGAGAGCTGTTGCGTGGACGATCGAACATAAAACCGTCTTTGACTTTCTCGCACACCCGTCGTGTCTGGGCGTGGTCGATCCAGAATTCAAAACGATCGACTTGATCTGTGATCTCGTGAAAGCCGCGGGAGATTCAGCAGAAATCGTAGACCTCGATCAAATCGCAAGAAATGTGGGTTAAACTTAATGTTGTATAGGATTACGGCCTATTTACACCCCAAATCGTTTCGGTTTTGAGGTAGGAAGATTAGGGGGTAGGGAAATGTTTTGAAATTCATCTTCCTACCCCTAATTTTCCTACCTACTGAGTGATTAGTGATTAGTGATTAGTGATTAGTGATTAGTGATTAGTGATTTTCGTGATTTTCGTGATTTTCGTGATTCGACCGTTTTTGGTTCGTACACTGCTTTGTCGTTAACGACCATATGCTAAGTCGACTGGGAGATTGAAACTATGCGACAAACGTTGTGTCAAATGATGTGTAGTGCCAGTACGATCGCGTTTTCGTTGGTACTGGTCACTTGGGCGTCAATGACCAACCGCGCCGCCGATAAGAGTGTCAATTATGTGAGGGATATCAAACCAATTCTGAAATCGCGATGCTACGCATGCCACGGTGCTTTGAAACAAGAGGCCGAGTTGCGTTTGGATACGGGATCTTTGATTCGCTGGGGCGGAACGAGTGGCCCCCCGATTGCCATGAAAGCAGATGAATCAAGTTTGCTGTTAGCACGCATTTCGGCCAAAGATGCATCGGAACGCATGCCGCCAGAGGGCGAGCCGCTTTCTACAGCGCAAATCGAATTGCTTCGGGCATGGATCGCTCAAGGGGCAACATCGCCGAGCGATGAACAGCCGGATGAGGACACTCGACGACATTGGGCGTTTCAAGTACCCGTTCGACCCGCAGTCCCTTTGAGTTCCAACTCGTTCGAATCGAATAAAAGCGGTTTAAATCCTATCGATGCCTTTCTAATGAAAAATCGGCAGGCTGTAGGTGTTCAGCCGATGCCACAGGCGGACCGCGCGACCCTGCTTCGGCGACTTTACATCGACTTAATTGGGCTGCCACCGACCGCAGATGAATTACAAAAGTTCATGAGCGACAAATCCGAGGCATCATACGAAACTGTCGTGGATGAATTATTAGAATCGCCGCAACATGGCGAACGTTGGGCGCGTCACTGGATGGATGTTTGGCGATACAGTGATTGGTACGGTCGTCGCGCGGTGCCGGATGTGATGAACAGCTATCCCATGGTGTGGCGATGGAGGGACTGGATTGTTCGGTCGGTTAACCAAGACAAACCATACGATCAGATGATTGTCGAGATGCTAGCGGCTGATGAGTTGATGCCGGATGACGATCAGAGCCTTGTAGCCACAGGGTACCTGGTGCGCAGTTGGTTCAAATGGAACTACGAGACTTGGAAGAAAGATTTGGTTGAACATACCGGCAAAGCATTTCTTGGGTTGACTTTGAATTGCGCTCAGTGCCACGATCACAAGTACGATCCTTTGACTCAAGAAGAGTACTTTCGATTTCGAGCGTTTTTTGAACCCTTGGAATTGAGGCACGATCGTATTCCAGGAGAAGCAGATCCCGGTCCGTTCGTTAAGTATGTGTATGCACTGTCCTATGGTCCAATTAAAAGCGGGATGGTTAGAGTCTTTGACGAGTATCTGAACGCCGAGACGCACATGTTCTCGAAAGGAGATGCGCGTCTGCGGATGGAGGGGAAGCCACCGGTCAACCCTGGCGCACCGGAAGTACTAGGAGGCGACAAGTTGCAGCCGTCGCAGATCGAGTTGCCCATCACTGCGGCTTACCCAGGAATGAAGGAGTTAGTGAGAGCCGAGGAGCGATCAAAATGGAAGTCTGCAATCGTTACCGCAGAGCAGCAACTAGAGGACGCTCGAAGTGCTCTAGCATCGGAAACTTCGAAACTGCGAGAGGAATTCACGGCAGCGGAAGCAAAAACGGATGCTGCGAAGTTGGAGCTGGTAAGCCTTGAAAAGCGAATCGAAGCGGATTCAATTCGTTACTCAACGGGTCTGCTTGCCGAAGATCGCCAAAATGAAGACTCTGTCAAAGCCATGATTCATTCCGCTTGCCAGGAGGAACGAAAGGCAACGTTGGCTACCGCTAAGAGCAATGTCGCCTCAGCGGAAAGTGCGACCGCGATCGCTGAAGCGAAACTGGCTGAAGCGAAGACACAAAACGACCAAGCGACAATCGATAAAGCCACAAAGGCCCTGCAAGCGTCTCAGAAGCAACGCACCGCAGCAACGGACTCTCTCAATGTGGCAAATGCAGCAATGTCGAAGGAACTCGGCGAGTACACTCCTCTGTCCGCCAAGTATCCGCAAGTGACAACTGGGCGTCGCGCGGCGCTTGCGCGATGGATCGCTAACAAGGATAATCCGCTGACAGCCCGTGTCGCGGTGAATCATGTTTGGCTTCGACACTTTGGTCAGGCGCTCGTGGATTCGCCCCATGATTTCGGTCGCAATGGAAGTCGGCCGACGCATCCACAATTGTTGGACTGGCTTGCGTGTGAGCTGATGGATTCCGGCTGGTCGCTGAAACACATTCATCGGTTGATTGTTACAAGCCAGTCGTATCGAATGGCCAGCATGATTCCTCAGTCGCTTCAACGGGACGGACGTGAATCGGCTAACGCAGCAGCTATCGATCCGGACAACAAGACCTACTGGCGATTTCCAGCATCGAGAATGCAAGCTGAAGTTGTGCGAGACAGCTTACTTGCACTTTCCGGAGAGCTTGATCAGACGCTGGGCGGCCACGAGATCGATCATAAACAAGGAATGACGTCTCGACGGCGCAGTCTCTATTTTGCTCATCATGGCGAGGAAAAGATGGAGTTTTTGGAACTTTTCGATGCGGCAAATGCTTGCGACTGCTATAGTCGAACATCGTCAGTCCAACCGCAACAGGCTTTGGCTCTGATCAACAGCGATCTGACAAAATCCTTAAGCCGACAATTGGAAAAACGATTGTGGACTTTGGCCAATTCAAATACTTCCGAATCAAAGGGGGTTGACGCTCCAAGTCGTTTCGTAAAAATCGCGTTTCTTCAAATACTCAATCGAGAATCGCGTGAACAAGAAGTATTGTCGTCGCTAAAATTTCTGACGGAGCAGGCAGTTCGGCTGACGGTTTTGGATGGAACGACTTCAGGCTTGGTGCCTTCCGAGCGGGCACGTGAAAACTTGCTGCATGCACTTATGAACCACAACGATTTCGTGACATTACGGTAACCTGCAACATCCATTTGAAGCCGAATCCCGCAGGTTTACCCTGCGGATCGTTAGG
>JAYVHC010001032.1:0-4055 GCA_043771575.1 Planctomycetia bacterium | reverse complement strand
GAAAATTTTAGTATGCAGATGGTGCTACGAAATCGATTTGCTCGCTCTAGCCAATGCTGTGTATGCAAATAGTCGAATTGACCATTTGTTTAAGAAAAGGGAGGTGGACTTGAACGAGTGTTTCGAAACGGAAAGACGAGCTTATGACTGGTATTCGAACGACAAACAGCAAGACTGCTGATTCGTCCGGAGTCGATTCGATGAAAGATAAAAAGAGTTGAACGGGAGCCAGAGAATCAGCGATAAGTTCTCACAATAATGACAAGCTCGCGCCTCAACCTATCGATTGCGTGTTCGATTGTCAACGAAATTGCTTGACTTTTAAAATCAGTTGTTGTGCAGTACCCAATGGATGGGTGGATTGCGTGCGAGTCGTTCGCCGTAAAACGTACAGTTATTAGTCGCCACTTGACAGATGGAACGGCATCCGCGCGAATGGAATGCATCAGCAGAGTTTGCGTAAGGAGAAATCGCACTCTAACCCACGGAAGTCTAGTGAAATGCGATTTGTGTCGATTGATTTTGAAACTGCAAATAACCGAGCGGATAGTGCTTGCCAACTGGCGGCGGTGGTGGTGCGGGATGGAAAAATTGCGACGGAGCATAGTTGGTTTATTCGGCCGCCCAGGATGTATTTTTCACCCCGTAATATTTCCATTCATGGCATTCGACCCACCGATGTCGAATTTGCACCAACGATGGAAGGCGTGTGGAGCGAATTGCAACCACTGCTGGAGGGCGAAGTGATCATCGCTCACAACGCTCGGTTTGATCTGGGAGTGCTGGTTAGCAGTTTGGAAGCGTTCGATGTAGCGTGCCCCGATTTGGAGTTTACTTGTACGCGATCGCTGGCTCGTGGCGCTTGGCCGGGGCGGTCGGGATACGGTTTGAAGCCGCTGGGAAATTGGCTTGGCATTGCGTTCAAGCATCATGACGCGCTCGAAGATGCTCGCTGCTGCGCGGCCATTGCGCTTGCGGTAGCAAAGACCTGCGAGCAGAGCGATTTGGCGGCAGTCGAAAAGGTGTTGAGCATTCGTCGCGGGAATTATCGACAAGGATTGATCACTTCCCCGCGATCAATGCGAGGTACGCGAACTGACGCAGGTGAAGGCTGGGGCAGAACAACAGCGGATCGTTGGGGATTTCCGCTCAAAGGTGCGGCAGCCAAAGCGGGCGTCGATCCGCATCTGGTGCTGTCCGCATCGGCTGGTGAGTTACCTTTCGCTGGACGCAAGTTCGTGTTCCTTGGTCCCCTGCGCGGTTTGAGTTTAGCAGAAACCATTCAACTGGCCGAACGCTTGGGAGCGACTTGTCAAGCGAGCATCACGGCGGAAACGAACTATGTTGTGGCTTGCGGTAGTTCGCTGGAGGACGCGGGGCAACTCGTTTGCAACTCGCTGGCAAGCGATAAGAGCGAGGATTTGACCGGGTCCCCGAGCGTGCCTTCTCAGCAAGGTATTCGGTTGCTCAGCGAACGTCAGTTTCTGGCACTCATTCCAGGCGGGAAAGCCTCTACGCGTCGATAGTAGGTGTATACTCAGGCGAGCCACAGCAGCACGGCGAGGCCCACGATCACGCGGTAGATCGCAAACGGTGCAAAGCCGTGTTTTCTCACCCAAGCCATAAACCAGGCAATCACGGCTAGCGCGACCACGAAGCTGACCGCGAAGCCCACCCCCAAAACGCCCAATTGGTGCGTAGTAACGGCTGATTCGTTTTTCATCACAAACTGCAGCATCTTGAAGGACGTTGCGGCAAACATAACCGGTATTGAAAGGAAGAAACTAAACTCGAGCGCAGCGGTGCGCGACAGACCGGTTACTTGCCCGCCGGCGATGGTGGCCATCGATCGACTGGTGCCAGGTAACGCGGCCGAGAAGATTTGAGCAAAGCCGATCACAAGCGACTGCTTGAGGCTCATGCTCTCCATGTCTAAAGTCGTCGCTCGAGAACTGAACACTCGATCAATGACCCACATGATGATCCCGCCTACCAACAACGCCCAACCGATCACCTTCAGGTTTTCAAGTTTCTCACCAATCTGCTCATCGATTAAGTAGCATGGCACAGCAGTAACCACAAAGCTGATGACGACCAGTGCGAGCGGATGATTCCACCACGTGCGATCGTTCGATTTGCCCTTAGGATAGCTGCTGATGAACTCAATGATCCGCCGTCGAAAGTAAGCCACCACGCTGAGGATCGCGCCGAGTTGGATGACGATCGCGAACATTTTCCAGTAGCTGTCATCAAGGTCGACGCCGAGCAGTTTTTGTGCGATCCGAATGTGGGCCGTGGAGCTAACGGGCAGGAACTCGGTTAGTCCTTCAATCACACCTAGGATGGCGGCATTCCAATAATCGTTCAATTGTTCTCTGCAACTTTCATGATGATGAGACCGTCCGATTCATTTTCTTAACGTGGTCGGGAGAAAGAGGCTCCTGCCGAGTTTTTTGGGGCAGCAAATATGGCATCCGTTGCTTTTGGACGAACAATGGTCGCCCGCCAAGGCTCCGCAGGAGCGTCGCCCTCCCGTCTATGTCTGCGAATCGAGGAAGACGTCATAATCCGAGCCGGATGGTCTCTTATATCAGGACTCGCCTAATTATGCTTGCGAGCGAGCAGGTGTCGTGCATGTGGGGGCAGCCTAACGGAGAATTCACATTCTGAGATGTATCCGAGCTTGGAAAGTAGCGATTTTTAGGAAGATGCTGCCCCTGGGTTAACCTCGAGCAGCCAACGATCGATCTGAATCATTACGGTGTCATCAAGTCGCACGGACATCGCCTGGGCAGTTTCTTCAATTTGCTCGGGACGTTTGGCCCCGCAAAGCGCAACCGTAATCCCCGGTTGCTGAATGGTCCAGGCGATCACCAACTGGGAAACCGTACATCCAATCTCGGCACTAAGTCCGCGCAACAGGTCCAGAAAACTCTGACTACGATCCCACTGCTCTCCTTGATAGATTGCGTAAGTTAATCGTCGGTCACGGGGGTTAAACTTATGGCCACGCTGCAATTTTCCGGCCAGGAGCCCCTTCATCAGCACCCAATAACAAACGGCGCTGAGCGAATGTAGTAAGCAGTATTCGCGAATCGCAAGCCAATCGCTCTGTTGCAACATGTTGTAGGGTGGCTGAACGGCAATCACTGGGCACGTTGTGTGGAATCTGCTCAGTTGATCTGCGTTGACATTTGAAACTGCGGCATATCGCGCCCAACCGCGAGCGACGATATCAGCGATCGCGCCTGCTGATTCTTCGATGGCAACTGTCGGGTCGGGTTGATGCAAATAAAGCAGGTCGATGTGCTCGATATCCAGTCGCTGTAGGATCTTGGCCGCCTGTTCAAATAGCGTCGAAGGGCGGCAGTCAATGATGCGCTGCCGATGCCTATCGTAGTGCGAGCCTACTTTAGTGGCCAAGACAATTCGGTCGCGGCGATCCGATAAAGCGATCCGCAGCAACCGATCTGCTTCGCCCTCGTATCCATAGGAAAAAGCCGTGTCGAAAAAGTTGATGCCAGCATCGAATGCGGCATGAAGCGTTTTCACGCTCCACGGCTCCGTCACATCCAGCGATGATATGCCTGCGATCGGCCAACATCCGAAACCGACGGCGCTGACTATTAAGTCCGAGGTGCCGAGTTGTCGAAACGCATGAGAATTATTCATTGCTTTTCAGACCACCGTGTAGCCGCGCTGGACTAACTCTCGCGTCAGGGCCGCTTTAGCAGGCGTTTCGCCATGCACCAACCGAATCGCTTTGGGCCGCTCTTTCATACCTTCCACGAACTTAAGCAGATCGCTTTGGTCGGCGTGCGCAGAGTAGCTATCGAGCACATGGACTGCCGCGCGAATGTCGTATCGCTGACCATCCAGCTTTACCCAATCGGTTTCTTGAATGTACCGCCCCGGTGTGCCGATTGCCTGATAGCCCATGAAGACAATGTCCGTCGTAGGATCACCGATAAATGCTTTCAGGTAATTTACGACCCGACCACCCGCACACATACCACCCGCAGCAATGACAATTGCTGGCCTTTTGGTTTCTTTCA
>JAYVHC010001031.1:0-6189 GCA_043771575.1 Planctomycetia bacterium | reverse complement strand
ATCTTCGCTTTTTAGAATCGAATCGTAGTCACAAGCCATCCACCATCGTGGTTGAGTACCATTGGCATTGCCTCCGTCACGGATCATTTCCATATAACTTGGCAAACCGGCAACTGGGGAATTTTCGAGGGCCATTGCCAAGCACTTCATACGGTAGTCGGCCGCAACTAGGGTTTGGGCCATTCTTGAGTCCTTGGGTACGGCAGTCAAAGTGACCAGTTGATTTCCAAAGGCTGCCTTCATGCCATCTTCAACTTGGCTTGGATTGAATCCAGGACCGGTTCGAAGTTGACTCAAGAATTTTCGTAGACGAACTTCGCCAGCCGGTGTTGGATCGATGGAAACCGAAATCGCGTTGTCGCGGCTCGCATCTACAGTGCGCAATGCGGTAATGAGGTCTTCCAACTGAAGAACAGGGCGACCCGTGGTAACGCCAACAACACTTCCATCGTCGCGCACTTTCCAGCCTTCGGCCGGTCCGGCCAACACAATGTCCTGGCGCTCGGGATAGACGAAAACAAATTCTACACGTTGCAGTCCAGCCAAAAAGCGAATTTCATCCGAGACGTTCTCGCCGGAAGACAAAGCTTTTTTGATTTCAGGCTGCAATTTCGCCAAAGAAATCATACGCATTTGGGTCGCTGCGGCGATTTTTCCGCTCGGCTGAATGATCTGTTCACGCAATTCGCGTAATAATCCTGCCCGATCGTCCTTGGTGACAGAACGGACAACTCCATCCGAATCCACTAAAACGCCACCCACGACTCGCTGATTTAGTAGATTGTTGTTGTTATTGTTTCCCTGAGCATGCGCACTAGTAAGTGTTAGGAAACCGCCGCAAAACAAAGCAAAAACTGTGCGGGCGCTATGGCGAAATTTTTGACCGATAATCATTCTCGGACTCCAGAGAAGATTCAACACCTCCCTCAGGTCGTTCCACGGCCTTTGGGCTAAAATCGAGACAAGCAGGTAACTTTACAGTCTTGAGAATACTCACCCCGGCAAATTAATGCAACAATCTTCTTTACAACAGGCGTACTTGATTATCCGTCACAGCAACCGCTGGTCCGACGTTTTGAAGCTTTTGCCAGGCCAAAACGTGGTAGTCGGCCGCAGTTCTGAAAACCAAATTATAGTCCGCGACGAGCGGGTTAGCCGACGCCATGCCGAAATACTGCACCAAAAGGGCGGTTGGGTGGTGCGAGATCTCGGATCGCGCAACGGCACCCAAGTCGATCGGCGGGCCATAAGTGCCGAATATTCGCTGTCCGATGGCGAGACTATTTCAGTCGCTGATTGCGAGATCGTTTTTACAAGCAACCTGGCCGGAGCCTTTTCGTCATTTTCCCCGCTTCCGGTAGGAAAGTCAGGCGATCAACTCACGCAGGAAGGTTTCGGTCAGCCCACCATCACACACCGTCAAAATCGTTCTCAGTGGTCCACTGACATTGAGTCCAGCTCGCTTGAAGATCCAGCCAGTTTCTTCTTTCGTTTGGTTTTTGAACTCGTGGCTTGCGAGTCCGCCGAAATGCAAGCCCAGACCGCACTGGATCGTTTGCTCGCTCGATTAGGTTTGTCTAGCGGCGGAGTCGTAACATTAATTCCCAATGCCGACGCTGCGAACAATCCAGCCGGAGTTCCAACGCTGGCCGTTTTAGCCACCAAACAACCCGCCGGGCACGCCTATCATCGAATCAGCGATTTTTTGGTGCAAACAGTTGTTCGTGAACGTCAAGCTCTGTTGGCACGCAATGTTCGCCACGACGAGCAGTTGTCATTCGCTCGCGAGTCCGCGCAGCGCGATGTGGTCAGTATCTTGTGCGCCCCATTGCGTGATCGCGAAAAAGTAATCGGACTGCTGCACATCTATTCCTCGGGTGAAGAACGCTCACTTACCGACCGCGACCTGGAGTTTGCGATCGGCGTTGCCGACAACTTGGCGATTGCCTTAGTTCGTCAACAAGCGAGCGAACACTTGACGCGCTCATTGGCTAAAACTCGCAAGCAAATCGATGAACTGGAAGCTCAACTTGAGATTACCCGAGAAATGGTCGGGCGAAGTGGATCGTTAGAAAAAGTTCGCAAGGCGATCGGTCGCGCCGCCCCCACTGCAGCAACGGTGCTCATTCGCGGTGAAAGCGGTGTCGGCAAAGAGCTGGTGGCACGCGCCATTCATACGGCCAGCCCCCGGCGTGATGGGCCGTTGGTTTGCCTCAATTGCGCGGCGCTCGCCCCATCGCTACTCGAAAGCGAATTGTTTGGTCACGAAAAAGGTGCCTTTACCGGAGCAACGGATCGTAAGGTCGGCAAATTCGAGGCTGCCGATGGCGGCACGCTTTTGCTAGATGAAATCGGAGAAATGAGCCACGATCTGCAGGCCAAATTTCTACGCGTGCTGGAAGGGCAACCGTTCGAACGGCTGGGTGGCAACCGCACGATCAAAACCGATGTACGTGTTATCGCCGCCACCAATCGCGATTTGGAAGAAGCCGTTCAAGCCAAACAGTTTCGTTCCGACCTCTATTTTCGATTGCGAGTTATTGAAGTCGTTGTGCCCGCGCTCCGGCAAAGACTCGAAGACTTGCCGCTGCTGGTCGAGCATTTCATTGAATTGCTGCGCCATCACGCCGATCGACGAATCGACGGCATCACGCCGCAAGCTCTCGAGTTGCTGAGTCGTCACACCTGGCCCGGCAACGTGCGCGAGCTCCGCAATGTGATCGAGCGCGCGATGGTGCTAGGTTCCAGCCACGTGCTGGATGTTGATGACTTTTCGCTCAGCAGCCTCGGTACTGCGCCGCTGCTACCGGCTGCAGTGACCAGCTCTGCCTCCATTTATCAGCCCATCCCGCTCGATGACTTGGAAAAAGCTCATATCTTCGCAACGCTTGAATACTCGGAAGGCAACAAGACCAAAGCGGCGCAGATCTTAGGTATTGAACGCTCCACACTTGATCGTAAATTGAAACGCTATTAACCCCCCCAGTATTCAACCCCCCCCAATATTCAAACCACAGTATTCGTTTACCTTTAACCGCGACTCGCAGAGGAGCACGTCCTGGTTATCGATCGCGACGGGAACGCTATGACGCATTTGTCGTAATTTGAATTCAATGTAGAAACAAAAAGAAGCGGGCAGCCCAAACTGGCTGCCCGCTTTGAATTCGCGTAACTTTACTTGATGCAGCCGCAAATTTCACACTCGCACGTTTCGCAAGTGCAAGTTTCGCCATTGCAATCTGGACAATTGCAGCCTACGCACGCGCAGTCGGTACTTGCGCATGCAGCGGCGGCAGTCTTGCAGCAGCCCAGGCTACACGAAGCAATTGGTTTAGCGCTCGTCATTGCGCAGCCGCACGACCCACATTCACAGGTGTCACATGAACAGGTGACGCCATTGCAGTCGGGGCACTCGCAATCGACACAGGCACACCCAGATTGAATACTGGCATTGGCTACGCTCTTGCTGTTCGTAAAGTATGCAAGTGCCATAGTGACCACAACAAGTAGTCCGAAAACCGAGAATAGCTTCATCTGAAGCTCCTTTTGAAAATTTGATCTAAAAACTGAAATCACGCCCTGTCGGCGCGTCTCAGTTCAACCAAACACAAAGAAATGCGAGCAGCGGTGGGCCATACAATGGCACTGCCTTTGAAGTCTTGTCACGTAAACCCGACAAGTCAGTGGCGGCGCATGCAGAACTTAAAAATGGCTGCAACGCATCCGGCAGCGCTTGAGCAACAAATCGCTTTTGTGTGTCCAGCGACTGAAATATCGTCGGCAACGACCTATTGCAAGCACAGCGTGCTGCAGTCAAATTCGCAGCGCACGAATCTCCTGCGTGACAGCCACAATTTACAACCGGCACACAATGGGCACAGGCGACTTTGCTTTGCTGTCCGTCAAAAGTGCGCTGACAACAGCAAGGAGTCAACATGGCAAAAGCCACATTAACGTAAAGCGTTATAGCACAGAGGAAAGCTGTTGGTGCTTTAAGGAATTGCATGGCTATATTGTAGGTGCGTCGCGCGATGGAGTCAATTTCAGGTCATCCGGGAAGTGCCTACCCTTGAGTTGACACCTGCTTTTTCGGTCGTGCGCTAGGGCAATTTCCCTGCCTGGCTTTTAAGCACCCGATGCTAGCGTTTTATCGCGATTCAGCTGCGACAAAGCAAAGCGGGGTACTGGGCGATGAAGTTTGCGGCAACGTTACAAGTTGCCTGATTCGACTGTTAAGAACGTCGCAGGCGGCTCAGCTGGTATTTCGAGCACAATCGCTGTTTTGAACACGAGCGTTGTTCGATGTACAAAGGGAATTGCCGTTCCGAGCGATCGCTTGGAGTCCCGAGCAAAGGATGCTTCGTCTAAGATGAAAAGTCAAAAAAGCGAAAGGGGTGCGCTCATCCGTCCTAACGGGATGTTTGTCGCGGCAATCCTGGGCATTGGGCTGCTTGCCCCCATAGTGGACAAGCTCGCAGCCGCTGAGCCTCCCCATGTCGTACGTATCGATGGCATAGACTATCCAGTCGTGACGTTCGCCACATCCAGTGATGCAAACCAGCCAACTCTAGCGCCCCCATTGCCTCTGCAAGCCTCGCCACCTGCTCCGAAAACCTCGCATTTGGGGAGCTTCACTCCGGAGTTGCTGGATCTAAGTCTCGCGGAACTGGAATTCGAATCTCTCCTTCGGCCCAAAGCCTACGAAGCGCTGGACAATTATGTTCTGTTGCCGGAAGTGAATCTAGAGTTGATCCGCGATCTGTTCGCAGCGCATGCCGAGACGCCAGCCGAGCATGCGAACGTGCAGATCAGCATGGTTTCCCATTCGTTAGATGGGCTCGGCTTGACCGAAGTTAACGAGCCACTGCCTTCCGACCCATTGAATGCCAGCCACGTTGGCCGCTTGTTACCAACCCAGCACACTGAAGTTGATCGCGAAAAGCAGGCTATTGAAACGCTCCTCAAGTCCATCAACAGTCCGCAGACGAACCTGATGCAGATGCAATCGATAGATACCCCGCCTTGGTTTGGCCAAATTCAATTCGCCATGCTGCGTTACGGATCTCAAAACGACTTGAGTTTGCAAGACGCGATCTATACTGCGATCCAGTTCTCTCCAGAGATCGAGATCCTGCGCGCCGACGTTGGGATCAGTCAGGCAGAGATTACCAAACAGCAGGCGGGCTTCGATTGGGGCAGCTTTGTTCAATCGAACTGGGATGAGCGCAATGTGCCATTCAGTAGCAACCTCGACGGCGTCTTCGCTCGCCTGGAGAACCACACGTTGGCTAATAGCTTAGGTGTTACCAAGCGCAACGCGGTGGGTGGTAACGTAAAGGTAGCCCAGGATCTTGGTTTCGCGGATTCGAATTCGACGTTCTTCAATCCGCAGAATCAGGCCAATGCCCGTGTGGCGATCGATTTTCAGCAGCCTTTATTGCAGGGGGCTGGTCTCTTGACCGCGCGCAGTCGCATCAACATTGCGATTGCGAACGCGCGAGTTTCGCAGGAACAATTCATTAGCGGCCTGCAGACTCATATCTTAAATGTGATTCAAGCCTATTGGGATCTTTCGGCGGCGCGAGGTCAGTTTGTAATTCTACAGCGTTCCCATGATCGCGCCCTCGAAACCGCGACGGTGGTTTCCAATCGAGTTCATTTGGATGTTGGACCGGTGCAGTCCGCGCGTGCCGAGGCCACACTCGGCGCGCGGCGCGCCGCCCTGTTGCGCTCTGAGTTCTTAGTCGTTCTGGCGCAAGAAAAACTGCTGCGGCTAATCTTCGGACAGTACTTCCGCGAAAGCGTGAACACTGAAGTGATTCCCACAAGCAGCATGATTGGCCCATCCCGCAGCGTGGATATGGACCTCGAACTGCAACTCGGATTACAATGTCGCCCCGAAGTGCGGCAGTCCCTGCACGTCATCAAGCGCACGTCGATCGAGCAGGGTGTCGCACGCAATCAGTTGCTGCCGCTGCTAGGCTTGACGATGTCGGTATCGAACAAAGGCTTGCGCGGCAATAACGGCTTAGGGAGTGCGTTCGATGACCAATTCAACTTTAGCAATCCCACCTACGGAGTCGGCGTGGCTTACGCGTTGCCCGTCGGCAATCGTGCTGCAAAAGCCAACTTGCGTCAGGCTCAGATGCGATTGGTGCGATTTCAAAAAGAGTTTGAAACGGTTGTTTC
>JAYVHC010001030.1:0-4740 GCA_043771575.1 Planctomycetia bacterium | reverse complement strand
TCAAGCGATCCGCATTAGAGTCAACTGGGTTCACGGCTAGCTGTACGTTTCCGTTTTCGTTCAATAGCGAAACATTTCGTCCACGTGGTGGAAAAAGTTGGCGAACGACAGAAGCAGGATTAGAGCGACTTAGATCTTGTGGGCGACTTTTTAAGACTGGAACTAAACTCTATTTTAAGCTCTACATTGAAGACTTTCCTTACACGAGCTTGATCAATAGTTGGCCAGATACGGTTGGTGGGTTTGCTGAAACCAAGACTTATGCAGTGCAAACTCATCCCAAGATAATTCAGCGATGTATGTTAATGTCTACTGATCCTGGAGATCTCGTTTTTGACCCGACTTGTGGTTCGGGTACCACTGCTTTTGTTGCTGAGCAGTGGGGAAGGCGTTGGATCACCTGCGACACATCGCGAGTAGCAATTACACTTACCAAACAACGCCTTATGACCTCAGTCTTTGACTACTATTCGCTGAATAGTGCTAAAGAAGGTATCAGTAGCGGTCTCAAGTACAAGACTGTGTCTCACGTTACTGTCAAATCAATTGCTAACAATCCTGAGATCGTTGAAGGGATGACTCGAGAAGCGATCGACGCTGCGATCAAGAAGCATGCGGACCAAGAGGTTTTATATGACCAGCCGGAAGTAGATCGCAGTAAGGCTCGTGTCACAGGCCCCTTCACCTATGAAGCTGTCCCTGCAATCAACGTCCGAGAAATCGACGAACCCGATTCACATGGTCCGGTCGCCGAACCCATGCCGGTGGACATTTCAATTAGTCGTAGCGGTGTGACATCGCGTCAAGACGAATGGCGAGATGAGTTGGCACGGACTGGTGTTCGTGGGAAAGGTGGAACAAAGCTTGAGTTCCTGCGTCTCGAACCACTACCCGGAACGCGGTATCTCCATGCGGTTGGGGAGACGAAAGACAAGCAAGCTCGAACAGTTGCGGTTTCGTTCGGCCCTGAGCACGCTCCACTCGAACAACGGCATGTCGAGTTGGCTTGGGAAGAGGCGCGCGGACTGAAGCCCAAGCCCGAAGTCTTGCTGTTTGCGGCTTTCCATTTTGATCCCGAAGCAGCGAAAGACATTGACGAACTTGACCCACAGAAAGCCGGTATGCAGCTTCTGAAGTTGCAAATGAACACCGACTTGCTGACTGATGATTTGAAGAAAAAACGTTCGAGCAACGAGAGCTTCTGGCTGGTAGGTCAGCCCGATGTGACGCTACGCAAGATTCATCGCGGACAGGATTCGGGATTGTGGGAAGTCGAAGTGCATGGTTTCGACTATTACAACCCAAGCAACGGCAAGATTGAGTCTGGCGATACAGCTCGAATCGCCATGTGGCTGCTAGACACTGACTATGACGGTCGCAGTCTGCTACCTCGCCAAGTCTTCTTCCCAATGTCAGGCGAAAAAGACGGTTGGAGTCGGTTGTCGAAGAACCTAAAAGCCGAAATTGATGAAGACTTGATCGAGGCCTATCGAGGCACGATCTCGCTTCCATTCGACCTAGGCAAGAACCGCCGAATCGCCGCTAAGATCATTGACGATCGGGGCATCGAGTGTTTGAAGATCATCAATGTCGAGCGATAATGAACTAGGAAAGATAATTCAGTAATTGAGGAGATATACAATGGCCGTAGATGAAAAAACAAAAGACGCGCTCGACTTGAAAACCCTCAAGTTACCACCCTTTCCTCCGGTTTCCAAAATCGAATGGGAGGAGTACGAGGATTCAACGGGTGACCCCGCGCTTCGACTGCTGGTCATATTCGCCGAAAATACGGACGTCGACAAGATTACGGGCGAGCAGGTCGGAAATTTGAAGCGGGCAATTCGCGATAGTTTGATTGCTCACGGAATTTCTAAATTTCCCTACATCTTTATCACCACACCGGAAGAGCTCGCCGAACCGAATGACGAGGACGAGTGATGTACGACGACCTCATAGGCCTTGCAAAGACGATTGCAGAGTTAGATCCGAAGAAACCTCGTCAAGCGAATTTACGCCGTGCCGTTTCAACTGCGTACTATGCGGTCTTCCATTACTTGGTTGACGAAGTCTGTTGCGCGCAAATTGGAACGCAGAACTCTCAAAAGGAACATCGCCATGCGTTAGCTCGTGCGTTTGTTCATAGTTCTATGAAAGATGCCTGTACTAGTTTCAACGGCGGAACCCTCAAGGAAGCGATCATCAAGGGACTGCCGCGCGATGCAAATGGTAATTATCCCATTCCAGTTGAAATAAGAGATATTGCAGGGACGTTTGTTGAACTACAAGAAAAGCGTCACTTCGCTGACTATGACTTGTCGGAGACGTTTCGTAAGGTCGAAGTGCTGCGACTAATCGAGCAAACAAAAACGCATGTCGAGAAATTTCGTACGTTAGCAGTCTCCGACACTCGAAAATTCTTTCTGGCGTGTCTTTGGGCATACAAAGAACTCAAGAATCGGTAGCAAAAGTACTCATGCCTAAACGCAAGACACGCCTTGGTGCTGGCGACCTAATTCTCAATGCGCCATTTGCAGAGCCCGATAAATATTGGAGCTATGACCGCAAGTACATGATCTTTACGCAGATGGAAGGACGACGACCAGCGGGTTATATCGTGGCTACATCTGATGCGCAGGGCTTCAACGATCCCGGCCAATTCGTCGAATTGGATTTAGTAAATAAAATACGTCCGCGTGTCAAAGCTTGGCGAGAGGCAAACTATCCAGCGGCGACAGGAATAACTCGACGGCTGCTCGAACATTGGTACGATCCTAACCAACGCGAAGGAATGCGTTTCTTCTTTTGTCAGCTCGAAGCAGTCGAAACGCTGATGTGGCTAACGGAGGCGCATGAGTCCGACAAGCAAGGGATTGAGATTCCAAGCGACGGAGGATCAATCCCTCGCTGGTGCGCCAAAATGGCCACCGGTAGTGGTAAGACGATCGTCATGGCAATGGTGATCGCTTGGCAGACACTCAACAAAGTGTCATACGCACAAGATTCACGCTATTCGAAGTATTTTCTTGCAATCGCTCCCGGACTAACCGTTCGCAATCGTTTAGCGGTCTTGGTCCCGGATGCGCCAGGCAACTATTTTGACCTGTTCCACATCGTGCCTACATCGATGTTGGATAAACTGCGACAAGCCAAAGTGGTCATTCACAACTGGCACAAATTGGGTTGGGACACGGACGAACAGATTTCCCGTCGTCGCAGTGTCGATAAACGGGGTGCCAAGAGCGACGAGGCGTACGCCCGAGAGGTACTCGGAGAATTGGCATCGGCTCAGAACTGGATTGCTATAAACGACGAAGCACACCACGCTTGGCGCGTTCCGGCGGGAACCAAAATTCAGGGCGTTGATCGAGAGGAACTGGAGTCGGCTACTAAATGGATCGAAGGACTAGATCGAATTCACCGAACGCGTAACATCGTTCGCTGCTTTGATTTTTCCGCTACCCCCTATACTCCTTCGGGCAAGAAAAGTAGCGAAGATGCCCTGTTCGGCTGGATTGTCAGCGACTTTGGATTGAACGACGCGATCGAATCTGGATTAGTGAAGACTCCGCGTGTAGTTGTCCGCGACAATGGCCGCTGGGATGCTGACTACAAGAGCCGATTCTACCATTTGTATCGAGATGACGATGTTCACGACGACTTCAACCGTAAAGCACTGCCACACGATCCGCTGCCCGATATCGTGACTCAGGCTTACACTTTGCTTGGACAAGATTGGCTGGAAACTCGTAAAGACTGGGAAAGCGTCGGTCACCCCGTCCCGCCCGTGATGATTACTGTCGCAAATCGAACCGAGACAGCAGCTCGTATCAAGTACGCGTTTGATCACGAAAAGATTCATATTCCAGAGCTATGCGATCCCGATCGGACCTTACATATCGATTCAAGCGTACTTCGCAAGGCTGAATCTCAAGAACAAGCGATTGAGCTAGCATCGCAAGCTAACGACGACGAAGATGAGGACGGCGCTCCGAGCAAACCGTTAACGCAGCAGCAACAGGCAGAGTTGCTTAGACGGCAAGTCGATACGGTAGGACAAGTTGGTCAGCCTGGTGAGAAACTCCAAAATGTAATTTCAGTTGGAATGCTGTCCGAAGGTTGGGATGCTAAAACAGTTACGCACGTAATGGGTTTGCGTGCTTTTTCGAGTCAACTTCTCTGCGAACAAGTAGTTGGACGTGGTTTGCGACGAACTTCGTACGACATCAATCCTGAAACGAAACAGTTTGAGCCAGAGTACGTCAACATCTTCGGTGTCCCGTTTGCGTTCCTACCCCATGAGGAGGACGACGGCAGCGCGCCGCCACCACCTAAACCGAAGACGTTGATCGAGCCTATTCGTGACCGCGAGCAAGAGTTCGGGATAACTTGGCCGAACGTAATTCGAATCGAGCACGTTTACGCACCGGAACTGAAACTAGATCTATCGAAGGTCCGAGTGTTGGAACTTAGCCCTCGCGATACACCGACCCATGCAGAATTGGCTGCGATCTTGGAAGGCAAGCCAAACATGGATGCATTGTCGGAAATTGACTTAATTGAATTGGGCAAGCGACACCGGCTGCAAACCGTAGTGTTCAAGATGGCACGCGATGTCTTTGACCAGATGCAACCGAGCTGGAAAGGCAATCGCGATTCTTTGCTTTCGCAAGTGATCGGTATTGTCCAGCAGGTGCTAGATTCGGATCGTATTCGATCGAGTAGCAAAATTTATGATAG
>JAYVHC010001029.1:0-3189 GCA_043771575.1 Planctomycetia bacterium | reverse complement strand
GGCTTTCTTTTTGCTCGCGGACTGACGACCGCGATTGGATTTCTCGTCCGGTTCTTTGTCTAGGCGGTAACTTTCGACGGCTTCAAAGTTGCCAAACGTTTGCGTGATCAATTTGACGTCGGCTTCGCCAATCTCCTGCCGTTTACTGCCGAGGCTCTTACGCATCTTTTGGTAGAGATGCACCGCGTTGATCAATTGCACTTTACCTTTTCGCTTTGCGTCCTTCTTGTTGGAAAGAACCCACACTTAGGTTGCGATGCCGGTGTTGTAGAACATGTCGGTCGGCAGCGCGACAATCGCTTCCAACAGATCGCTTTCCAGGATGTGACGCCGGATTTCACTTTCACCGCTCCCCGCGCCACCGGTGAACAGAGGTGAACCATTTAGGATGATGCCGATGCGACCGCCGTTCTTGTCGGGGTCATTGGGATCGTAGTCTCGCATCTTGCTGATCAGGTGCAGCAGGAACAGCAGCGATCCGTCGCTGACTCGCGGCAGTCCCGGTCCAAAGCGACCGTCAAAGCCTTTTAGTTTATGCTCGTCCTGGATGGGACCTTCGACTTTCTTCCAGTCCACGCCGAAGGGCGGATTGGAGAGCATCTAGTCGAATCGGTCGGCGTACAGTTGGTCATCGCTGAGCGTGTTACCCAGTTTGATGCGGCTGACGTCCTGGCCTTTGATCAGCATGTCGCCTTTGCAGATCGCATAGCTCTCGGGATTCAGTTCCTGGCCAAAGGCGCGCATGACCGCTTCTGGGTTCAACTCGTGGACGTATTCCATGCCGCTGGAAAGAAACCCGCCAGTCCCCGCCGTGGGATCGTAGATGGTGCGGATGATGCCCGGTTCGGTCAGCGCGTCGTCGTCTTCCATGAAGACCAGTGACGTGGTCAAACGCACGATGTCGCGCGGCGTGAAGTGCTCTCCGGCAGTCTCGTTGCTGGATTCTGCAAAACGCCGGATGAGTTCTTCAATGACCAGCCCCATGTCATGGTTGCTGATCGCCTGGGGGCTGAGGTCAGTCAGCGCGACCTTTTGAACGACTTTGTAAAGCAGGTTCGCATCCTGAAGTTGGCCGATGAACTCAGCAAATTTGAAGTGCTCGAATATTTCCCGAGCGTCCTTGGAGAAACTGTCTACGTAGGAGAGTAGATTGCTCTTGATGTCGGCGCTGCCCAGCTTGGACAGATCCATTGCCGAAGTATTGTAGAACGATTGCTTTGCGGCCTTCAGCAAGAATTTCTCGCGGGCTTCCGCTTCAAGGTTTTTCATCTCTGCAAGTTTTTCGACCTGCTTCAGCACCTGCGGTTTGCGTTCCTCCAAAACGCACTCCAAGCGACGTAGAATCGTGAATGGCAGGATAACGCGGCCGTACTGCGATTGTTTGAAGTCACCGCGTAGGAGATCAGCAAGCGACCAGATGTAAGCCGCTGTCTGAGTGAAATTGGTCGTCATGAAGTATCTTGTTCCAAGGGATAGCTAGCTCAAAACCCCGCACGGCTGCGCGCTGTGCAGTTCCAGAGTATATGCGTTTGGAGCACTCACCAAAGCGGGTCGTCGAAATAGATCGTTCTGGTGGGGCTGGGATGCCGTTGACGATCAGGGAGCCAATCGCCGTCAGTTGCCGTTCACGCGAATCCATGGAGGCCAATCAGGATCGCCTCTGAGTCGGGAAAGGAGCATGCCGCTGATTTCGTATGGCAAATACTCGTAATATCGAGTCGCTTGCGAGTACTCGTTACATTGGAATCAATGGACGACCGTGAATTTTACCACAATCGATATGGGTTGCCACACAGATGCCTTGGTAAGAACTCGACTTTGAAATCGATCCGCCACCCGATCTAGTGATTGAGATTGAGATTACGACGTCGGCAATCGACAAGATACAGCTGTTTGCAGAAATGCAGATCGCGGAATTGTAGGCGAGCGGTATCTGAATACAGTGCGCAGAAAACACAGAGTCACGGAGAGCACAGAGAAGTGCGGTCTATAGCAAATCTCTGTGTCTCCGGGGTGCCTCGACAATTAGATCGAGTCCTTGTGGCCAGCTGGAAACTTACCCACTTAGGCGGCCGCGACTTTGATGCGCATGCCGTAGAACGATCGCCAGATGAAGAACAAGGCGACAGCCAGGAATGCGACTGCGAGAGGCACCGTAAGTGTCGAACCGTGATCCTTGGTTAACTTCACTGCCAACTCAACGGCCAGCAATCCGAAAAGTGTCGTAAACTTGATAACTGGATTGAGTGCGACCGAGGAAGTGTCTTTGAATGGGTCGCCGACGGTGTCACCCACGACTGTGGCATCATGTAGCGGTGTGCCTTTCATTTTCAATTCGACTTCGACAATCTTCTTGGCATTGTCCCAAGCTCCGCCTGCGTTGGCCATAAAAATAGCTTGGTATAAACCGAAGATGGCGATTGAAAATAGGTAACCGATAAAGAAATACGGTTCTATGAAAGCGAAGGCTAGAGTAATGAATAGCACTGAGAGGAAGATGTTCAGCATCCCCGCTTGAGCATATTCTGTGCATATTCCAACAACTTTTTTGCTGTCTTCGACCGAGGCACGAGTCACGCCTTCGAGTTTAATATTTGCCTTGATGAACTCGACGGCGCGATAAGCTCCCGTGGTAACGGCTTGAATCGAAGCGCCCGTGAACCAGTAGATAATCGCGCCGCCACTGATCAGGCCAAGTACAAATGGCGCATACAGTAGCGAGAGTTTCTCTTTGTCCTGGGTCAGTCCCACGGTGAGAACCATAATGATTGAGAAGATCATCGTCGTCGCACCAACGACCGCGGTCCCAATCAGCACCGGTTTGGCAGTTGCTTTGAACGTATTGCCGGCTCCGTCATTTTCCTCAAGCAGATGCTTGGCGCGTTCGAAGCGAGCATCGAATCCGAAGTCGTTCTTGATTTGGCGTTCGATATCGGGAATCTCTTCGATCAATGACAGTTCGTAGACGCTCTGGGCGTTATCGGTAACGGGGCCGTAAGAGTCGACGGCGATGGTGACTGGTCCCATGCCGAGGAATCCAAACGCTACCAAGCCGAACGCAAAAACTTCAGGGGCGATCATGATGCTGGACAAGCCGTACAGCGAAACGCCGTAGGCCATGGCCATCAGCGATACAATTCCAAGTCCGAGCCAGAAGCATGAGAAATTGCCCGCGACTAGGCCCGATAG
>JAYVHC010001028.1:0-2219 GCA_043771575.1 Planctomycetia bacterium | reverse complement strand
GTCTTGATCGCCTTTTGGAAAAACTCGGCCGCTTGAGGAGCTTGACCTTGGCGATCGTACAACCTCGCAGTGCTCAGCAACGCTGAAAGGTTGGTTGGTTCAATCTCAAGTGCTTTGGTATAGTTATCGAACGCTTTGGTGTAGTTGCCTTGAGTCTCTGCCAACTGACCGTTGGCCACCCAAACTTCGGGACCAAGCGACGTTGGCATATTCGCCAAACTGGTCGGGTCATTTGATTTTGCCGTTGTCGAAAACGGAGCGATGACCGCTGTCTTGGCTTTGCCAGCCGCACTTTTCACCGCAGTTCCCATCGATTGGAACTGCCCGGCGACACTCTTGCCTGCTCCAGTAATCGTCGAAGCAAATCCACCCGTTTGCGATGGCGTCGAGGCATTCGCCGTACCCTTGGGAAACGGCCACATGCTCTTCTGGCTGAAACCTGCACAACCGGGCGCGGTTAGACTCGCACACGCCAAAAGCAGTCCCCAATGTTTACGCTGCTTCCCAACTTGCGGCTTCGATGGATCGATTGAGTTGTACTGCGTGTGCGAAGTGGGTTGAGTCACGTGACTGCTTCCTTTGAAATTGACCTCATGCAAATTCGCATGTCCATTGCCTAGTCGATTCCCTGTTGGATCGACAGACATGTGCCATTCATAAAAATCGGCCATTGGCCTGGAAGACTTTAGCGGTTCTGGCGATTATGCGAACAGACGACTTTTCATGTCGCGCAACAAAAGATCCCAAACGAGTTGATGCGCTTGGGATCTTCAATTTTGATAGCAATAAGTGGGGTAAGCATCCTGCTTGCCATTGCCAGTTCCTGTTTGCCAGCTATGTCATTTTGCAATCGCAAGCTGGAAGCTTACGCCACAGATCTAGCGTTGGACGCGAGCTGTTCCGCCAGCAGCCAGCGCCTCAACTTCCGGCAATTTGGCCATGGTCACATCGCCAACAAAAGTCGTCAGCAAGGCGCCGTGCGCCCAGCCCAGCCGCAGTGCTTCCTCAGGCTTCTTACCGGCCAGCAGTCCATAAATCAGCCCAGCCGCAAACCCATCGCCGCCACCGATACGACAGACCACATCCAGCTTCATTGTAGGACTAACAAAACGTTGTCCGTCGTACCAAACCACTGCCGCCCAATCGTGTCGATTCGTCGAATGCACTTCGCGTAGAGTTGTTGCAACCAGCTTGACATTCGGGAACTTCTTCACGACTTGTTCGATCATTCCAAAGAACTGTTCCGGATCGAGCTTCGAAGACGACTCGACGTCTTGCCCTTTGATGCCCAGCCCCTTTTGAAGATCTTCTTCGTTGCCGATCAGAACATCGCAATGCGAAGCGATCTCGCGGCACATTTCCTGCCCCTTTTCTTCGCTGCCAATCGTTTTCCACAGCTTCGCGCGATAATTCAAATCAAACGAAGTCACTGCACCCGCAGCGCGGGCGGCCTTCATGCCTTCAACGATCAACTGCGAAGTTGTCGGTGACAGAGCTGCAAAAATACCGCCGGAATGGAACCAACGCACGCCCGCTTCAAAAATCCCTTGCCAATCAAAATCGCCCGGCTTCAACATCGCGCCAGCTTCATTCGCGCGATTGTAAAAGACCACGGGAGCGCGAACGCCAAGCCCTCGGTCACTATAGACCGTCGCGATATTTGGCCCCCGCACGCCGTCATGCTCAAACCACTTGTAAAACGGCTTAACGCCCGTTTCACGCACAGCCCGCTGCACAATCTCGCCCACGCCATAATTGACCATCGCCGTCGCCACGCCCGTCTTCAATCCAAAGCAATCGGACAAGTTGGCTGCAACGTTATATTCACCACCAGACACATGGATATCAAATGAACGCGCCTTGCGAAACGGTGTCGTGCCCGGATCAAGTCGATGTACCAAAGCACCAAGCGACAAGAAATCCAGTTCGCTGGCTTCTGAACGAATCTTTAATTGCGCCATTTTTCTTTTCTCTTTCAGTTGAATTTCGGCTCTATTTGAAAAGGGGTCTGACCCTCTCCTAACCGGCCAATTTACCAATGATACTGCCGGTTTTCCAAAGGGTCAGACCCCTTTTCAAACAGAGCCGTTTTAACAAGTTGTATTTCATGAATTACTAAACAAGTTGCTTAGGCAATCGGCCTGTGAACGTTTACCAAACACGCGGGTCCGCATCTCCGAGGCGGACACTCTCAGCGTTTCGGAGATCCGCTGCTACGT
>JAYVHC010001027.1:0-9933 GCA_043771575.1 Planctomycetia bacterium | reverse complement strand
TATTTATCCAGTTCGCCAGCCTTTTTCAGTAATTCCTGATGAAGAATTTGCGCCTCCTTCAAAGGAAGCGGAGCTTTCTTGCGGCGATAAGCGAGCATTTGTCGTTGCAGCAGTTCAAGCTCGCGACTTTCGAATGGACGAAGCGTACCCTCGATATCTTTATCAATCAGCTCGCAACGCCGATCGTTTTTTTTGTCAGTCCACTCGGAATCATTTGACCGGTTCAGTAATCGCTGAATACCCGCCATCGCTAAGCCTTCCGAATCGCAAGTAAATGCTTTCAGCGATCTTTGAATTAGCTCCTCTTTGGCAACAGAAAGACTTGCGAATGCAGAAGCAGTTCTGCGAAGCGATTCTAAACTATCTCGAACGACTGTTGATATGCTCACTTCCGACGATTCCGCCAAAGCAAGAAAAAGTGCTTTGGCAATGGAGTTCGCTTCGACGACACCGCGTTCGGACACGTTTTGTGTTGAAATTTGTTGTGTTCGAATTAGGATCCGCACCTCTTGCGGCGTTGACTGCCTAGATACTCGTGAGGGCAGATCCGCATAGCCACCCCATGTTTGGCCGCGAACTCGCTGCAATTTCTCCGACACCGCTTCATAGTCTGTGCTTGCGTGTTCAATCGAAATCACGGTCATAAAACGGGATCCGATTCTATTTCAAATAACGTTGCAATTGCGCGATTAAAAGTACTCCAGTCATCGATTGATTTTCGAAGTTGATCGACTGCGATTTCTGCTTTTGGCTCCTCACCACAGTCACGACTGAAGTTTGCATTGCAGAGTATTATCTCTTGCAGATCCGCATTATCGGACAATTTGGCCTCTGCTGCATCGATAGTGAGAATCAACTGACCGGTTGGTATGAGAGGGTAGCCGAGCTTAAGTCCAAATGCGTGGAGTTGCCCCGGAGTTTCAATCCAAGCACCATCCTTTAAGAATCGTGCTTTCAAATAATCTCCGGCGTTTGTTTTGGGAATTATGCACTGAAAGTTATTTCCTACTGCCGTATAGCGAACATGCGGTAGGATCTCAATGTAAGCTGCAGCTATTTCGGTTATCTTGCTTTTATCTGGGCCGCTCTCGACATTCAGGTCCGTAATCTGGATCTTATTTTGCTCAACGGTGATAGTCACACCGCTTGAGTACCGAACTATCGCCAAGGGTGGTGTGGTGATGGTCTCGACAATCTCCCATCCCCAAGATTTGGGCACGATACGGTGGGTAGCTAGGAAATCAGGGTTGAGAATACTTGGGTTATGAGCATCACCAACAACAACCTGTGAAAACTGAATTAGTTTCCATGTCATGCTTTCACGTAATTCCCGATTACCCATTCAACTGCTTGGTGTTTTCTTTGTTCGTTTTCAACGAGGTGCACAACTGCGATGAGCGAACCAATTGCCCGTGAAACTTACTCGCGGATCGAGTCAGACTTTTCTTCGATTCTAGCATCTTTGCAGGTCCGAAGCCATTCGACTTCGAAGGGGGTGGAGTCAGGAGTCAGCAGATTGGGAACCCCGCGTTACCGACCCTTGTTGCCTTAACACGAAAGCGAGTGCCCGAGAGTAGTGCGAGCCTGACGGGAGAACGCTTCTTCACTTCGGGACGCGCTGGTCATGTTTTTCATCCCATTGCCTACTGGCATTTCCGCTAAAACAATCACAAAAGTGCAATGTTTTTCGGCATTTTCGAGCACGGGACTCATTTGGGGTGAGTCCCGTGGTTTTGAGCCTTTGGCCCCGATTTGAGCCTTTTTGACTCGCGATGGGTGTCGAGCGCATCCCGTGGTTTGGAGTCCGATCAATTCCCGCGACGCGAAAAAGCCCCAAATTTCCGCGTATAAATGAAAAGACCCGCTGGGTTGAACCAGCGGGTCATTTTTGCTTGAGGTCACCTTGCGGTGGACTCGTTAGTGGAGGCGGCGGGGATCGAACCCGCGTCCCGCGATGCTTCCATGAAAGCCTCTACGTGCGTAGCCAAAGGTTTGTTTCTCGCTCGTTCAGTCGCCTATTGGCGAGGCTACTTCACAAGCCAGCGGGGAGCTTTTTTAGTTCGCTACGTGCCCTGCGCGGTAGCCAACGATCCGGAATTGCGACTGACATTCGGGCGCCTCCGGCGGGCCCCCTCAGTCAGGGTTGCCTAATTAGGCAGCCATTGCAAGATTTGCATCTGCAGTTAAGTTTTTAGTCAGCTATTTACGTGGCCAACTGACCAACCACGGCACGCCACCCTCACTTCTAGTCACCCGGTCGAATCCAATTCGCCCCCGAACAACCATCTGTGCGATAGTATCAGCACATTGTGGACCCTGTCAGCGATAAATGCAAGGCAAACTCAAAAAACTTGTGAATCCCGTTGGAATCGAAAGCGCTGTCGGCTGATAAGTAGTGTAGAAAAGTTGTCCCCAACCGTTCTGCCGAAGGGCAGCGGACCGAAGTCAGCTCGCATTTTTCCAACGGAAGAAAACGTTCAAGTGAGTCAGCGAGCTTTCCGGAACGATTGAGGACAATCGTTCTACAATCGGAGGGTTTTCCGCAATTCGGTGCCAAACGCTTTACTATGCTTCCCGCAATCTAGTATTATATAGCGTTTTACACATTCTTTCGTAGTTGGCATGCAAGGTTTTAGACATGTTCGGAGTTCGACTATGAAACGCCAACCCGATCGTGAATCTGCAAATCACGACAGACCTTGGAAAAATCATCGGCGACCGATACGGCTTGTGCTTGAGCCTCTGGAAGCACGTCGGCTTTTGGCGGGATTGAACGTTGCGGTGTTTGTGGATCAAGACGGCTCGCGAAGTGTTGATGTTGCCGATACTGCGGCAACGCGTCGAGTCGTCTTTCTGGATTTGAACAACAACGGACGGCAGGATTCAACGGACCCGGTTGCATTCACTAACGAGCGCGGAATTGCAGCTTTCGAAGATATCGCGGCGGGTGACTATGGAGTGGGAATCGTTGCAGGAAACTCGCTTCAGTCGCAAGCCTTTCCCATTCGCGTCGAGGAGCTCGCGACTCGTATTGGCCCGTCCGCCAGCACACTGATTGCTGCGGATGATCTCTCCCAAGTGTGGGCTTTTGATGGCGCGGGGCGTGGCCAATTGGTTTCTTCAGCCACGAGTGCGCTGAAGATCCAGCTGGACGGGGCGATTGTTTCGTATGTGAATATGGGTGCTGAAGCGTGGGTGATTACGCATTCCGATCGTGGTCCCAGCGGCACAAAACTGACTCAGTTCAATCTGATTTCCGGGCGGCAAGCCAGCGCCGAAATTCGGGGATTGAATGGCCGCGTCGTCGAAAAGCTGATTCAAGCTGGGACTGACGTCGTCGCTCAACTCAATGGCCCGCGCGGAATCGAGTTGGCCAAGCTATCGGTCGTGAGCACTGTTCCCACCATCGGTGTTTCCGTTGCCTTTCCAAATCTGATTACGTTTTCAGGTGCCGCCAATCAATTAGCGGTCCTCGAGTATCGAAGCGATTTCGCGTTCGCGAACCCTACGATTCAGATGCGACCGCTGGCTAGCAAACTGTCTGTGCTTGATCTAAACGATTTTTCAATCCAAGCCACTACGCTTCTGCCGCAATCGGCCAGCGAAGTCGCCATGAGTGCAGATGGACGTCTGGTTTTGGCGGCCTTCTCGACCGGCGGAGTCATGGTCCTGAATAACGATGCTCATCTGAGCGCTGCAGCCACGTTGGCAGAGGCCAGCGGACCGCTGCTGGTTCAGTCCAAAGACGGGCGGTTAGTTACTGGGAATTCGTCCAATGCGTTTGAGTTTATCGTTTGGGATGTTAACTCATGGCAGCCATCGGGACGGACGCGGGTGACGAATTCGGCGCCGACTACAACGGCGGCCATTTCGCAGGCGATCCTAGCAAACACGGGCGACCGCCTTATCGCAACTGGCGTGAATGGTACGGTGGCTTCGCAGTTGGCTCAGGCAACCACAGCTCCTGTTACTGTACCCACGGACGGCGTGGTTTCGGTGCAGCTGGGAGTGCGTGTTAACGGCGAAAACAGCGCTCCATCCAATGCGACTGTCTCCACCACGCTGCGGGAGGACAACGCGACGAGTGGACAGCTTCGGCCACAAGTTGCGGATGCCGACAGTGACACCTTGTGGTTCAGCGTGATAGGTTCGCCCAGCCATGGTAGGCTGCGGGTAACGCCGAGCGGCGAGTGGAGTTTTCAGCCAACGGATAACTTCAACGGAACCGATCGCGCGGTGGTGCGAGTGTTCGATGGACAGGCCTCAAGTGATATTGCGCTGGTGTTAAATATTTCGCCAGTTAACGATCCGCCAGAAGCACTACGCGTCGAAGTACTGACCATTGCAGAGAATATGAGCTCCGAGGCCGTCGATGGACTGGGATACGTCACCGTTGTTGATGTTGACCTCGGATCGCACTACCAGTTTGAGTCGTCGGATCATCGCTTTCAAGTGCGCGATGGCCGGATTTACCTGGCAGCGGGCGCAAAACTTGACTTCGAAACCGAGCCAACGATCAAATTAGAGATCATTGCCATCGAAGAGGAAGTGAGTGGCTATCAAATTTCAACCACGGCCACCCTTTCAATTGCCGATGTAAGTGAGCCACCCACGGCGGTTAGAATTCTAAACGCTTCGGTACCTGAGAATTCTCGTGGCGCAATCGTCGGCCAGTTGCAAGTCGACGATCCTGACCGAACGAACCGTTTCGAATATGTGCTTTCTGATTCGCGCTTTATGATCGAAAACAGCTACTTGAAGTTGAAGCCCGGAGTTGAACTTGATTTTGAAGAAGCGAATTCGATCAACTTGTCTGTTACTGTTTCCGACACGAGCGGACAATCGGTCACCGAACCGATCCGCTTGACAGTCGCTGATCGTAATGATGCACCAACCTCCATCGATTTGCATTTGAAAGCTGTGGAAGAAGCGACGCCCGGAGCTGTGGTTGGGACCATCGCAGTCAACGACCAAGACGGGCAGGCTTACCAATACACCGTTTCCGATCCTCGCTTTGAAGTCGTTGACGGTGAATTGAGATTGAAAGATGGTCAAACAGTCGACAAGTCGGTCGATCGTGATTTAACGCTGACTGTGATCGCAACCAGCGTCGTAGGCAGCGATGCGATCGCAAGCACCATTGATGTTTCCGTGGTTGCAAAGAAATCTCCCTATCAAAACCCAACGCAGCCTCGCGATGTGAATGGTGACGGGCAGGTCACGCCCCTCGATGCGTTGATTTTGATCAACTATATGAACAGCTTCGGCCCTGGCCCGCTGGGTGGCAACTCCCCGCTCGGCGGCAGCGGAGAGGGGCCGGTCTGGGTTGATGTGAACGGTGATGGAATTATCTCGCCGTTGGATATCCTAATCATCATCAACTGGCTGAATCGGCAGCGATTGCTTGCCCAAACCACGCCGAGTGCCGAGGGCGAAGGCAGCCCTTTGCAAGCCTCCACGGCTTCCACAAGTCCAACGGCTAGCCGTCCGGGTTCAAAAATTACTTCGCCCATTGTATCTGCGGGTGAATTTGCGTGCCCCGCAATCAAAGCTCGGACGGATTCGGAAATCGATCTTGAGCTGGAAAATTTGCTCGACGAATTGACACGCGAACGCTTAGGATTTCTTGGCAGCTGACGCGGTGTCGGCTGTTTTGGCGACGTGTGAATATGCTGTGAATTTCGCTAGGGATACAGATACAAAGCATTGACTTTCCGGCAGTGGGCTGCGATTATGAAATCGTATCCAGAGTGCTTTTACATAGGTTGTGCATTAATGGCGACTTTCCGGCAAATTATGGCTCTCATCGCACTGGCTTTTGCCAGTGCTGGGAACTTGCCGCTGGTCGTGCATCAGCTAACGTGCCACCATCCGCATTCCGCGTTGATTGTATCGGCACAAACTTGCTCGTGCTCCCACCATTGCCTGCGTGTTCAAAGCGCTCAATCTCGGGCTGTGGTCGAGGAATCACATCCTGACGATTGCGTGGTTTGTTTTCAGTTATCCCAAGTCTCGCAATCCGTAACTGAAACATCTCTTGAGCGGTCATGCCTTCTGACGCACATGATCGCGGTTACTGTGAATCCCCAACTGTCGGCCTTGGATTGCCCACATTCTCCCCGCGGACCACCCGCTGCCTAGACATACACGGTCTTTGTCTTGCGCGAACTCGCGTTTGAACCGAAGCCAGTTCCATGCTGGATTCAAGTTTGAACGGACGTAAAGCGCGCGAATTTACATGCGGTTGAGCAGCGTTTTTTTGTGGGTACTTGTATGAACATTTCTAAGCGAAGAGCGTTTTCGTTAGTTGAGCTTTTGGTAGTCATTGCGATTATTGGGATACTAGTTGGGTTGTTGCTGCCGGCGGTTCAAGCGGCGCGCGAGGCTGCTCGTCGGATGCAGTGCAGCAACAATGTTCGCCAGCTTGGATTGGCGACGCACAACTACGAATCTGCCCACAATCGCCTTCCGTCGGGCTGGGTCTCGAATGGAATCAGTGGTGAACCTGGTTGGGGTTGGTCAGCAGCGCTGTTACCCTTCATGGAAGGGAGCAACATCGCCAACAAAGTCGACTGGCGATTCTCAATTGAGGAAACGATCCACCAAGCGATTCGCGAGACTGTTGTGGCAACATTTAACTGCCCTTCCGACCCATTCAGCATCACGTTTGAGATTGGCAAGCCTAGTGCCTTGGATCTCAAGACAGTCGATGACGGCGACAAACTTTTCCGCGTGTCAAAGAGCAATTACATTGCCATGTTCGGCACCTTTGCGCTCGAAGATTCGCCCTATCGTGGTGATGGTATGTACTATGGTAACAGCAGGACCAGATTTCGCGACGTCACCGACGGGCTGAGTGGCACCTTGATGGTCGGTGAGCGCAGCGGGCAATTAGGGGGCAGTGTTTGGCATGGCAACATTGCCCAAGCAGCCGAATCGAATGCACGCATCGTCGGAGTCGCTGACCATGTTCCCAATAGCCCAGTAGGCCATTTCGAAGACTTCCGCAGTTATCACACGGGAGGCGCGAATTTCTTGCGCGCCGATGGCTCCGTTCAGTGGCTTCCGCAGACTATCGATGAAGTAGTGTACAAAGCTATGGCCACTCGTAGCGGAGGCGAAGTGGGTAACTACAACGACTAGCAGGCTGCTGAAAAAGTAACCCGCTGTGTTCGTTCTGAAGAATGCGCTATTCCAAATTCCCCGAGAAGTTGTGAATAACTGTGGTCGGGTCGCTCTGCGACTCGACTCGACTTCGCTCACGAAAACGAAAGCTGATAAGGGATTACAGCGCAGTGCGTCTGGCATCCCTTCAGGATGCATCGTCGCGTTGCATCGTTTGGCGGTGGTGGCGCTGCGCTTACCACCGGCTAATATCTGAAATCGCTGCGAGATTAGCACAAAAGAGCAGAATGGTTACTTGCGCAATGACTGGTGACATTGAACGCAACGAATGGTCATCTGTACATATGCCAAGGTCGCGCGATCGACGTTTTTGTCCTTGGCAGCTTGTTGCAATTGTTCAATGATCGTGCGGAATTCATTGCTCTGTCTTCGATAATCCTCGGACTGAACAACCATCCAGCTCTCGTCGAGCATCAAGTTGCGAATGGTGCCAGCGTGCTTGGCAATCATTTCGAAATCAGCCAGCGCAATTCCCTCTAATGCGCCCTTGGCTGGCTCGAGTTTCAATCGCATAAATGTTGATGTCTTGACTTGCCCTGGCTCTTGCCCGTTGATGATATGGCTACGAACTACAGCCACAGTGGCGCATAGAATCGCTAGCGAAAAAAGCAGTTTTGTCTTGTTCATGTGAGGTGCCTAGTATCTCGGAGTGTATTGCTGTAAGCGAACGGATGAGCAACTATTTCGCCTCTGTTTTGGCCGTTGGGGCATCCACAGGAGCCGCGCGCAATATCTTGTGGCAGGCTACGCAACTGGTTGTCAGCTGATTGAAGCCGAGTGCTGCTCCTTCGACATTCTTGGCATGGGCTTGCTTGGCAATATCGAGTAGCGATGAATCGAAGGACTGCTGATGTCTATTATAGGTTGGATCTTTACGACGAACGAAACCCTCAATCTTGCCAAGCATGCGTAATTGTTTCGCTTCGGATTCGATGAGTGCAAAATCCTCTTTCGTCAGCGCTTCGAGGATCTTTTTCGAATGTTCGATTTTCTGAGCCATCCAAAAGCTCATTGGACGGTCGTTGGTAACCCCCGGAACTGATTCCTGAGTCGCTGTTTTGTCATCGCCGAACCCACTGTTGGCCATGCTCAGCAGAATGAGTGCAAAGATTCGTTTCATAGTCCTGTCCTTGGGTGCTCGAGACAAGCGACGCTCGAAAGCTATAAATACTTAGCCAACGTTTGAAGAATCACGGAATTCCTGGCAAGCAATATGTGTGCCAAAACGTGTCACTACCGCGATGGCCCTAGCGATAAAGTGATCCGTATTGGCGTTGCAGGCTTTCCTGCTCGGTGACCGGGATGGGAGCAACCTGCGATTGAGGGACGACTGAAGCAACACGTAGAACATTGCGGCAGTATTCGTGGCAGCTAATGCAGGTAGTCATTGAATGCATGTAGGTATACGCCGCGCCATCGAGGCTCTTTTCTTCGGCCTGCTTGATCAATTTGATAGCGCTACGACGCAGTTCACCCCGATAGTGTGCATAGACCTGATCTTCGCGAGTTCGCCACTCCGAGGCATCGCAAATCTTGATCATGTCATCGCCACCTTTGCGAATCAGATCAAAATCACCAGCCATCAGGCCTTCGACGACCCGTTGCGAACTGGAGTTTGTTTCAAGTGATTTGAGAACTTGAAATAAGCGTGCTCGAACGGCGCACCGCACATCCACTTGAGCGAAATAGCACGGCCTGTCAATGCCATCAACGCGAGCTTTGGCCAGGGGGTTTGAGTCCCAGCTCCTGCATCAGCATTTGCATGTCTTGCCATACGAGCTTTTTAGCGCTCTCGTTTCGCAACAAATAGGAGGGATGATAAGTCACTACCACGCGAGCTTGACGGTATTGATGAAACCGACCTCGCAAACTTCCAACGGGTAAACTCAAGCCAAGTAGCGAGCGGACTGCGACGGCCCCGAGGCAAACGATGTACTTTGGTTGCAGAATTTCCAGTTGAGACTCAACAAAGGGCTGACAGTGTTCGATCTCATCGGGAACCGGGGTACGATTCTGTGGCGGTCGACACTTGAGAGCATTCAGGATAAAGACTTCGTCGCGTTTCAGTTGCATCGCCTCGATGATTTTTGTCAGCAGCTGACCCGCTCGGCCCACGAACGGCTGGCCCGACCGATCCTCATCCGCTCCTGGCGCTTCACCCATGAAGCAGACCGTCGGCTGTAGCGGTCCTGTTCCGAAGACCGTTTGTTGTCGGAAACAGACGATATCGGCACATTTGCGGCATGCTTTGACTTCGGCGTTTAGCACCTCGAAACGCGATTGTCGCTCAACTGCACTGAGCGCCGGCAAAGCCCACGGTCGTTCTGCAACAATTTCACTTTCTGTACGAGTTTCGGCGACGGCGTAGGGCGGTATCGGTGACACAGCAGTGGTTGCTGCGAGCGCTGGCGGAGGGCCTGCAAGCGGTGCGTGGATGGTGGAGGGAGTCCGAGCCTGCTCGATGGCAGCGAGTATTTCAGAGGGAAGCGTATCAGCGGAAACTCGGGGAATTCTCCGTAACCCGCAGCGCTCGTAGTTTTCCAACGATTGGAGCAGGCTTTGTCGAAGCTGTGTGATTTCAAGCATATCATTGGGAGCCGAGGGGAGACGAGTGATGTGGCGCTACAATTTACCGCGCACACTGCATTCTCGCACCCTAGGCCTTGGGCTGCTCGCCAATGACCAGTTGATCACCCGCTTTGAGGTCTCCACTTTTCAACTCGGTGAATCGACTATCGGAAATGCCGA
>JAYVHC010001026.1:0-2379 GCA_043771575.1 Planctomycetia bacterium | reverse complement strand
TAAACTCTGACGGCGTGGCTCTTGAAGCGATCGATTTGATGCGATCGCTGAAAGCCGATTGTCCAGTGCCGCCGTTCGGTGGCGTAGAGCAGTTTGCGTTCGCGCCTGATGGCAAGCAACTGGCGCTTACGATCAAGTTGGTAAACAACCCAGCTGAGAGCACAGACACGAGCCTGTTCTTGGTTAACGCAGAGGGTGGACCGCTGAAGAACATCACTCCCGGCATGCCCGGCTATGATGTCGAACCCAGTTACTCTCCCGATGGTCGCTATATCGCCTTCCATTCTATGGAACGACCTGGCTTTGAAGCCGATCGCAATCGCATCATGCTGTTCGATCGGGCCAACGGTGCATTGTTGGAGTTAACACAGGGACTCGACCAAACAACGCATCATGCGTTCTGGAGCGAAGATAGCAAGCGACTGACATTTGATAGTGAATATCGCGGCACAACGCAAGTTTTTGAAATCGACGTGACCTCTGCGCAGGTGAGACAGGTTACCTCCGGTCAGTTTGATTTTACAGCGATTGGAGCTACGTCGAGCGGACTATTGGTCAAACAGCAGAGTATGGTTCGGCCAACGGAGTTGGCGGTTTTCGGTCCTGGTGGCAAGGCCATGGCAACGATTACCGATGTCAATGGCAGTATATTCAGTGACCTCGAATTACCACAAGTCGAAGAGCGTTGGGTACAGGCTTCCGATGGTCAGATGATTCATAACTGGGTCATTACGCCACCCGATTTCCACAAGAACGAAGCCAAACAGTGGCCCATGCTGACTTATTGCCAAGGTGGGCCGCAGGGGCAGATCGGCCAGTGGTTTTCCTATCGCTGGAATTTTCACCTGATGGCCGCGCAGGGCTACGTTGTGTTGGCTCCAAACCGTCGTGGTATGCCCGGCTTTGGTCAAGCCTGGAATGATCAGATCAGCGGTGATTGGGGCGGCCAAGCAATGCAAGATATTTTGGCGTCCACCGATGCGATGATGGCAGATCCTGCCATTGATCGAAGCCATGTTGCAGCGGTAGGCGCGAGTTTTGGCGGTTACACGGTTTACTGGTTGATGGGGCACGCCGAAGGCCGTTTCTGTTCGATGATTGCTCACTGCGGCGTCTACAATTTGGAATCGATGTACGGTTCAACTGAGGAATTGTTCTTCGTGAATTTTGATCTCGGCGGTCCTTATTGGAAGAGCACTGAAGTGGCCGCTGGTTACGAGCAGTTTTCGCCCCATAAGCTTGCGGGAAACTGGAAGACGCCGCTGCTGGTGATACATGGCGAAAAGGACTTCCGCGTGCCCGTTACACAAGGCATGGAAGCGTTCACCGCAGCGCAAACGCAAGGTGTTCCGAGTCGCTTTCTGTACTTTCCCGCTGAAGGCCACTGGGTCAATTCACCGCAAAACAGTGTGCTGTGGAATCGAGTGTTCTTCGACTGGCTTGATCGTTATTGCAAGCCCAAATAGTTCTGCTGACCACCCACCTCTTTTCTCCGCATGAGACGGAGAAGTCAAATAAAAGGGAGACATCATGATTTACCAATCCCAATGGCTAGTAGGCGTATTGTTTGCCGTATCTAGTATTGCGATTACGTCATTTGCTCAAGAGTCTACTCCGGCGGATTCGGGCGATTTGAAATCGCTATTCAATGGCAAAGACCTAACGGGTTGGGATGGTGACCCGAGTCTCTGGAGTGTCAAAGATGGAGTGCTCCATGGCGAAACCACTGAGCAAATTCCTGCAAATGGAAACACTTTCATTATTTGGAAAGATGGCTTGGTCAAGGATTTCGAATTGAGGTTGTCGTTCCGCTGCAATGCAACCAACAACTCGGGGATCCAATATCGTTCGAAACATATCACCGACGACAATGTCAAAAATAAATGGGTCGTGCGGGGTTATCAGCATGAACTGCGCAATGAAAACAAGTTTCCCAACACTTCAGGATTCATTTACGACGAGGGGGGAAAACGAGGGCGAATATGCCTGATGGGTGAGAAAGCCAGTTGGACAGATGGCAAAAAAGTCGTTGAAAGTACTTTTCTTGACGAAGCTGGGTTTCAGAAGTTAATGCAAATTGACGACTGGAATGCAGTCGTCATCGTTGGCAAAGGCAATAACTTAAAACACTACCTCAATGGCAAGCTAATTTTGGACTTCACCGATAACGATACCGCGCTGGCTTTGGCGGAAGGTGTGCTAGCTCTGCAATTGCATGCTGGCGAGCCGATGTGGGTGGAATTCAAGGATATTCGAATGAAAGAAATTAAGTAGCTGGCAAGTTCTATGCCGACCTCTTTGTCGAAGAAAAAGTCATGGTTGAGCTCAAGGCTGCAAAGGCGATCGCTCCCGAGCACCAGGCCCAGATTATCAACTACC
>JAYVHC010001025.1:0-10191 GCA_043771575.1 Planctomycetia bacterium | reverse complement strand
GAAACTAATCGCCGCACAATAGAAGCACAACACGAACAAACAACCACAAACCTCAATAAAACTGCGGCGCGAAAACGATGGCATTTCCAAGCTTTACAGAGAAGGAATCTTGAGCGTGACTTATCTAGCTTACGCAACACCAAGCCGCTTGGCAAACGTCCGGTTCGGCCGTACGCGAAAACTGCTACCTCAGCTTAGACAATTCGCCCAGCCGGGATTGAGCCTGAGCTGCCAGGGCATGGGCCGCATGCCGATTGACGATGAATTGATAGAACTCTTTCGTGGCTTCCACAACTTTGTCTCGCCCGTCGCCTTTAAGACTGTCAATCAACACTTCGCTACAGCGGGCGGCCTCGAAAGCGCTCTTGGCTTGCCAGTTTTTGATGTCATCGGGTGCCTTCTCAGCGCCGAAGCCGTACATTACTCGCTGGAATTCAGCGATGGCCTTCGCGAAATCTCGCTGCGAAAAATAGACCTCTCCCATCATAAAACGGGCGCGTGCGGCCGTTTCATTGCGGTACTTGTTCGCAACTTCCGCGTATAGTTTGAGGGCATCTTCGAGTTTATTTTGCTGCTGTGCACAGAAGGCCAGCTCGTAGATAACCGTCGCCAAATAAGGCGTGTTGGGGTAGCGATCAACGACTTCACGCAGCCATTTTTCGCATTCCATCCACTGTTTAAGCTCGCGCTGGCACTGACCGCCATGCAGAAAGATCAATGTTTTGACTTGATCAGACGCCGCTGTCTTATCGCCAGCCGTCTCAAGCGACTTTTTGGCGACTTCATACAGCGGCAGCGCTTCGGCAAATTTATCCCGCTTAAAGAAACACTCGGCCTGCATGAAACTAGCATCTACGGCAAGCGTACCTTGTGGGAATTCTTGAGCCTGTTTGCGGAACTGTTCGGCAGCCTGCTCGTAGGCGGCTTGCTGAAATAGACTCCAACCCAATTTGTAGTGAGTCTTCTCAAGCAAGCTCGGGTTTTTCGTTTTGTCTAAGACACCAGTGTAGGACTTAACCGCGTTCGCATATTGCTCCGAGCTATATTGGCTTTGACCGACCTGGTATAGCGCTTCAGGCAAAAAGTCGCTGTTGGGATACTTTTCAACGAGCTGACCAAAGTACTTAGCTGCCAACGCATTGTCGGACTTCTCTTGAGCCAACCAGCCGAGTTCGTACAACACTTTGTCCATGGCGACAAAATCCGGCACTTCGCTAACGATGCGATCAAACTGCGTTTGAGCCTTCTCAGGTTGCTTGGCGTCAACATGCGCCATCCCCGCTTCGTACAAACAGTTTGCAAGTGAAGTACCCGTCGGCTTGGCAGCCATGAATTTCTCAAGTGCCGCGAGAGCTTCCGTGGGTTTTCCGAGCTTTCGCAAACAAACGCCTTCTGCCAACAACGCTTCTTGGCTGATCGAATCGGTGCGACCGGCGACAAGGAGCGGCTCGAGTTCCTTGCGAGCGGCCTCGTATTTCGCTTGCTGCATCAGACTCCATGCCATGCCATATTGTGCGAACCCATGGAATCCCTTTGCCGCTTCACTGGCCACGATCGAACGGTAACGCTGGATCGCTTCATCATACTGGCCAGTGGCCGCCGCGATCTGCCCCAGCCGATATTCAACTTGCGGTTTCAACCTGGAGTTCGGGTAGCTCTTGAGCAAATCTTCCAGCGTGCTCTTGGCGGTCGTTGGATCCTGTTTCCGTTGATAGGCTTCCGCAAGTAACATGAGCGTTTCGTCAGCCTGCGCCCAGGAATTGTTGGTCTTGTGACTGGCCTGAAACTGTTCAATAGCGGCGTCCATTTTCTCAAGGAATAAGTAGCATGCACCAAGAATAAACTGCGCTTCAGCTTGCTGCCTCGCTTCTGCAAGCGTGGGCAACTCTTTGTTTAGCAACTCAATCGCCACGGGATACTTGCCACCCAAGTAAATTGCCATGGCCTGTCTCAGCGTCCACATGCCGCGCGACGGGTTCTTCGCATCGGCTTGAATCAGCTTGCTGTACGCTTCCGCCGCCGCCGCATGTTCGCCCTGTTGCAACAAGGTCTCGGCCGCCACATAGGCGACCTCATTACGCAGTGGATCTTGCGGGTACTTGTTCAAGAATAATTCGGACCATTTGCGAGCCGCATCGAGCTTTTGCGACTGCAATGCGCTAAACGCAGCGTTGTAGGTGGCGCGCGGAGCCAATGGATCCTCTGGATGATCGGTGGCGATCAATTCATATGCGGCGCGAGCCTTCTCCAACTGCGCGGGCTGTTCATAAAGGGCGTCGGCATAGTCCATCTGCAAGGCGATTTGCAGCGGAGAATTTTTCGTCCAACTCAACGCGTCTTCCAGCACTGGAATGGCTTCAGTCGATTTGTTCTGCCGCATCAGAGTCATCGCCAACCAATGCGCAGCTTCGGCTGAACGATTTTCTTTGCTGCTCAGCAAACTCTTGAATTTGCCGGCCGCGTCGTCCCAGCGGCTCGCACGAAAGGCCGCTTGACCAGCCGACAACACCGCCGTCGACAAGTGCTTCGACTGTGGAAATCGCTGCTGCAACTCGTCATACTTTTGAACCGCTTCGTCAACTTTGTTTTGTTGAGCCAGCGAATAACCCAGTCGCAGTAGTGCATAATCGGCCATCGGGTTCTTTTCATCCGCCGCCAACGCGCGTAACAAAGTTGTCGCCTCCTCAAAGCTCTTCTGGGCGATCAAGATATCCGACATCCGCATTTGCACTTCGTTGCGCAACCGATGCTCTTTGTGTTCAGCCAGAAAATCGCGATACACGCTAATCGCCTTGTCGTTCTGTTGAGCCTCTTCGTGTGCCACTCCCAATGCATACTGCGCATCGGGGCGCAACGCCGACTTGGCCAAGGTCTTGTTCTTCAGCAACGATTCGTAGCGTCGTATTGCTTTGTCGCGCGCGCCCAACATGTATTCGATTTCAGCCAAATAGAAAATCGCTTGATCTACCGACGCGCCTTCGCCGTAAGACTTCAGGAACTCCGTCAGCCTATCGCGAGCTGTCTCGAGCATCTGCTTCTGCTTCGCCGAACCCGCCTCCTCGAGCTTGGCTCGCGAGAATAGGCACCAATTGAGCTGCAAGAGCGATTCCTCGCGAACATCCAGCTTGTCATCTTTTAAGGCTTCTGCGAACGATTTCTCCGCCGACTCGTAATCGGGCTTTTCGAGCTGCATGTAGCAGACGCCCAAATAGTGCCAACTCTTGCTGGCCAGCGGATCTTTGGGAAACTCCTTGAGCAACTTCTTCCACTCATCAATCGCTAGCGGAAACGCACCATTGTTTTGGAAGTTAGCCGCATCCGCGTAGTAGCCCACCGCCTTGCGACTCGACGACTGAGCCGCCTTGTCGGTCGCAGGTTTTTTATCTTGCTTCTTGTCTTGACCTTGAACCGAAACGCAGGCGAGCAACAGAAGAAGGACGCAGGTGCAGCGAGACACGTTTAACATGTTTGATTTATCCGTTTTCCAAGTTTTCCGTTTTGCCGGAATGGCTTAAGCTTCCAGCATGCGTTTACTGCCATACATATGGCGGGCAGGCACCCGAACAATCGCAGTCACGACCAGCTCGCAGAAAATTGCAACGCAGCCATCGGTCCTTTAGTGTATCGCAACCACCCAACCCAGGAAAGCTTGCGCAATGCCGACCAATGTCGCGTTACTCGCCTAAAAAATGCCCAGCCAACCCACCTTAATGCACTCCGTTAGTCGTCACATCGGACGTCGTTAGTGTACTTGTCCTCCCTGTCCACGGCAAAATAGGAATAAACGGTACCCCTGTCGGTTTTATTTCAAGCCGGGTTGGAAATCGGAGTTGACATTTTTTGCTGAAAATCGTTGCCAAACGAGTGCGTTACGTAACGGTTGACTCGCCGTCGTAGGCTCGCCATTCGGATTGACCTGACTGCATCGGCGACCTAGATTTCAGCGAAAGTAGTAATGCCCCGTACTTTCCCATTTTCGCAAAACTCTCACCTGGAAAGTATGGGAATAACGATGGCTATCGAATCGGTACGCGGTCGCGCAGCAGCACCCATCGACTGCCCGGCGCTATTGTCACGTTGTATTGGCAAGACGAACCTACTGCGCCGCGTGCTGGAAGCATTTGTAAGTCAGGTGAGCGCCGATTTAGAACAATTGGAAGTGGCTATCGCCAAGAGCGACATTACTGAAATCACTCGCTTGGCGCACCGCATGCGCGGCACCTCACTTTCCGTGTCCGCCACTGAATTCGCGGTCACGGCGCAAGCTCTTGAAGAAGTTGCAGCAAGTACATCGATCGAAGAGGTGCTTCGCTTAACTGTCCAATTGCAAGACGAGCATCGTCGGATCGCCAGCTTTGTGGCCTCCCCAGAAAGCGCGAGCTAACAACATGCTAAATCACCCAGTAAAAACTCTTGTGGTTGACGACGATGTCGTGTGCAGCGAGTTGCTGCAAGAGGCCCTCTACGCCATGGGCGTCGAGGAAGTTGAAACTGAGTCCAATGCGGCAGACGCGTATGAACGTATTTGCAATGAGAACTTTCGCATTGTGATCTCTGATTGGCAAATGCCTGGAATGTCTGGCCTTGAGCTGTGTCAAAAGGTTAGGTCGCGTCAACTGGGTGAATATGTCTATTTCATCTTATTGTCGGCCCTCAATCGCGGCAGTCACTTATGCCAAGGGCTGGAGGCTGGCGCCGATGACTTTTTGTCGAAACCGTTCGATCCGTGTGAATTGCAAGTGCGCCTCAATGTCGCTAACCGAATTGTCTCGCTTGAAAATCGCAATTTGATCGTCTACTCGCTCGCCAAGCTCGCGGAGTCGCGAGACACAGAGACCGGCGCACATTTGGAGCGGATGCGGGAATACTCGCGAGAATTGGCAATTCAACTTGCCGCCACTGAAGTATTTGTTTCTGAAATAAATTCGGATTTCATTCGCGCCATCTTTCTCACCAGTCCGCTGCATGACATTGGGAAAGTGGGGATTCCCGACAACATTCTGCTGAAGCCAGGCAAGCTTACTTTCGAGGAATTTGAGGTGATGAAACAGCACACCACGATCGGCAGTCAAACTCTGGAGGCCGTGTGCTCAGCCTGCCCCAGCGCCGAGTACTTGCGTTTGGCCTGTGATATTGCAGCCTCCCATCACGAAAAGTTTGATGGCAGCGGTTATCCCCAAGGCCTGAGTGGCGATTCGATTCCGCTCTGTGCCCGCATTGTCGCCGTCGCCGACGTGTACGACGCACTCACAACGAAACGTGTATACAAAGAAGCCTTTTCGCATGAGGTTGCCAAGCAAATCATTATGGATGGTTGCGGAACCCACTTCGATCCTCGAGTCGTAGAGGCTTTCCTTTCAAAAGAAGCTTCATTTCTCGAGATTAAGCGTCGCCTCGACGGAGTCATTGCGCCAGTCCCGAGTTTTAGCGAAACCCATATCCCCTTGGTTGTCGCTAACGCTTTGGTAGACGCTAGCGACAACGTAAGTCTTGTCTGAAGCAAACTCAGACAGTTTGCTTCGGATGTGCTGGAACAGGAATACTCGTTCTGCCTTTGACAGACTCTGCTGCGTCCACGCGTTGAATGGTAGCGGACCGGTGTTGCGAAATGAAGTTGATAATGATCCCAGTCGCATCCCGAGTCGTTTGAATCGCGTCCACATCAAAACCCGCTTGGCGATACAAGTTTAGTACATCCTGTTCGCTTCGTTGGTAGAAGAACCAATCCAAATGCCATTGATAAGGAGTTTTGGCATACTGTTCTCGATCCTTGAAAGCAATATACAACGAGCCGTTATCATTCAGCGAATCTCGCAGCCCCACAAACATTCCAATGAGATGGTCATCGGTAAGATAATCGAACAGTCCCACGCTATAGATGATGTCAAACCGTCCGAATTTTTCAACGGTTGTTTTGGCGTTCCGTGTGCGAAGTGCGTTGTAGCGGGCAACGCTTAGGCTGGTGGAACCCTTTAGTTTGGCAGCTACATGCTGCTGAACGTATGCAATCGCAACCGGATCATTGTCAAGCGCGACTACTTCGACAGGTTTGTCGGCAGGTAGCTCAGGCCAAGTGTTGTATTCGCGACATGGGCCACTAGCAATGTCGAGAATTCGCAAGCCGCTATCGCGACGATGGATCTGGTCCAGCAGATAGTTTTTCGCTGCCGCCAGGCGACTGCGTACCGCGCGAGCGAGCGGCAGGTCGAGAATGCACAAATCGATATAGCCGCCCAGACCCAGAGCGGGCGTCTTCTCGTCATATAACTTGATCAGCATTTCGTAGTCGCCGGCGAACCCACTTGGCTTTGAGCGAGCTCGATCACCAATCCAGCTTTGGCGCATCCAAGGGTCTGTTTCCCGTCGGAAATACTCTTGCACCTGACGCAAGAAAGATTCGTTGTTTCCTAACTGGTCTTCGTAGGCGCTGCAGACATCGAAAGACTCGCTAAAAGCATCCAGCGTGCGCTGATGAAAATCATCGCCCTTCACCGGAACTGAATCAGCGGGGATGTCACGTTCCAGTAATGTGAACGCATCCTGAAATTCTTGTACCCCAGCAAGAAATTTTGAATCGAGCTGAGCGGGAGACACCGTGTTAGTGGACTTTAGCATCGAACTACTCCTGAGCGATTGCGAAACATTAAATGAGCGACAAAGGTGATCAGGGGCGATGCGTGTGGTTCTAACGTGACTATCGGAAATCCGCATGTGGTATTCCGTAAAAATGGGAAAAAACCTTGCCAGGGAGGACGCTCTGTAAGGTCTACGTCGGTTGCGATACCCCGTTTGGCGCGACGCTTCGAAATCGCAGAACGGATTGCGAGGGGGTGAGCACAAGTGAGCTAATGTTAATCGGGCAACTCTGAATTGATATCCGCGTTTAGCAGGGCAGAACTTCGGTTCGAAACGTCGAGAAATTATGTCGCAAGAATTCTCCAAACTGCAGTCGGCTTTGCAAGCGAGTTCCCTCACCGGTCAATACGTCATTCAGCAGGTGTTGTCGGAAAGCCCCGCTTGTGCCGTGATGAAGTGCGTCGACAACCTGGATGGTCGCGAAGTAATCATCCATCGATACAATGCCTCCGCAATCTCCAAAAGTGTTTTTGCGCGTCTGCAGCACGAATCGCAGATTCTCTCAGAACAAAAACTTGTGGGGGTTCCCCAAGTCATTGAATGTGCACAAGGCGGTGACAGTTATTGGGTGGTATGGCCATACATCCGAGGCGAACGCCTAGCTGAAATCATCCGTCGTGGCGATCTTGATATTGAATATTGTTTAAATATTGCGTCTCAGATTTGTTCGTCGATAGACAGTTTGCATTTATGTGGCTTGCTCCACAGAAATATTAACGCGTGGAATATCATAGTCACAGACGGTGGCCAATCGGTTGCATTATTAGGCTGTGGTACAGGGGGCTGGCGTTCTCAGGACCAAGGCAGCGGCGCCGCCGATCGACAATTGATTTACATGTCACCGGAGGAGTCAGGCTCGATTGGTCATCAAATTGGCAAGCCCTCTGACCTCTATTCTGCTGGCGTGGTGCTATTCGAAATCTTTGCAGGAACCACACCCTTTCGAGCTACTACTCGAAGTGGAATTCTACTGGAACACTTGACGGCGCCGGTACCGGATATTCGCAGTTTTAACCGCGACGTTCCCCGGACCGTAGATGAAGTCATCCAACGCCTGCTGCGCAAAGATCCGCAGGATCGCTATCAATCCGCGGCAGCGGCCGCCGAAGATTTGCAACAGATTGCCAATATATGGCGCGGTTCGGAAGGAACCTGTCTGGTGATTGGGGCAACCGACAGGCGCTGCACGCTAACCGAACCAGCCTACATCGTACACAATTCTGAGCTTGTGGAACTCGAGGCAACTTTCGTGGCCACTGAATTAGGCAGCGGCTCACTCCTTTTTGTTCAGGGTGACGCCGGCAGCGGCAAGAGCCGCTTGTTATTTGAGGCAAGCAAAATGGCGCGAGGACGCGGCTTGCAGGTGCTCCATGGGCACAGTTCCGCCGAGATTGGAAATACACCGCTAGCGATGCTCGACGGCCTCGTTGCTGAAGCGCTACGCACGTTCGAAGGCAACGCCGCGCTTGTGCAGCGGATAAATGATGAAATGGGAATGCTTGCGCAAGCGTTGGTGGCGGCCCTGCCAAGGTTGAAAAGCGTTTTTGAAATGGACATTTCGACCAAGGCAGTTCCTGAAGCATTCGGTGAAAATAACACCGTGGAAGCCTTAGTCCGCTTTCTTGAACTGGTCGGTAAGGAAGTGTGCCCGACGATTGTGATGTTAGATGACTGCCACCATGCGGACGCGCTGACGCTGCGCTTGGTAAAGCGTTGGGAGAAGCGTGCCAGCGATGTGGACAGGCACACTACCTTGATCGTTTCGTTTAGCGATGACGAAATGGCCGCCGACCACCCCTTGCATCGTATGTCACCGCAAGCTCGGATCAGCTTAAGCAGTTTTAAAGATTCTCGGATTCAACAACTGGTCGAATCGATGGCCGGGAAACTGCCTGAAAACGTGCTTAAGACGGTGTTGAGCGTTGCCAATGGTAGCCCGTTTGTGGCAACAGCGGTCCTGCGAGGTCTAGTGGAAGCCAAGGTGCTTTTTGCTCTTCAGGGACATTGGGAAGCAGATTCGAAAGCGCTAGCTAATATTCAATCGTCACAGAAAGCGGCGGGCGTTTTGGCGCATCGCCTTCAACTGCTGCCTGAGGAAACGGTTGCAGTATTGCGCGTGGGCGCTGTGCTTGGAAGGGAGTTCAGTCTTGAGGCGGTTTGCCAGTTGGCACCCTGTTCGACGGAGGTGACGATGGCAGCCGTTAACCTAGCCCGTGAGCGTCATCTTATTTGGGCACAAGCGGACGGGTGTAGTTACGCATTTGCACACGATCAGATACGCACGACCTTATTACAGCAAGTTGCCGCTTCCGAGCGCGAATCGCTGCACTTTGCAGCCGCCGAGTATTTTCAACGCGCTACGCCGGAGAATGTTTCCGAGATTGCTTACCACTACAGTCGTTCTACTCTTCCAGAGCGTGCAAGCAGTTTTGCGTTTGCAGCGGCAAAGCGGGCGAGAGCACAGTTTTCACTGGACGTCGCCGAACAACAATATCGCATTGCGATGCGCGGCCTCAACGGAGTGGCCCAGGAAGTTCAGTTCGAAATAGTGCAGGGGCTAGGTGAAACCCTGATGCTAAGAGGAAACTACAGCGAAGCGGAAGGGTTGTTTGAACAGGCGGCGGGGCTGGCGGTTAGCCCACTCGCGCGCGCGATGGTACAAAGTAAACACGCCGAACTCCATTTCAAGCGGGGGAATATTGAGCTGGCGACTGAAGGCTTTGAAGAAGCCATGCGGACATTGCATCACTTTGTGCCGCGCTGGGTCCCAATCGTTTTCTTCTTATTGCTTTTCGAAGCCATTGTGCAAGTCCTGCACACCGTGTTTCCGAAGCTGTTTGTCGAGAGAGTGCGACGACCACCGACGGATGCGGAACGCCTAGCCATTACGCTGTTCAGTAAAATGACCCATGGTTACTGGTTTTGCAAAACCAAGGTTCAGTGCCTGTGGGCGCACTTAAAAGGTATGAATCTAGCAGAGACTTACTCACCCACTCCCGAACTGGCGCATGCCTACTCCGAACATGCTCCCGTCGTGAGTCTGATACCCATGTTTTCACGAGCAATCGCCTATTCCGAGAAATCGTTGGCACTGCGTCGCGCATTCCAGGATGTTTGGGGTGAAGGCCAAACCCTGTCGTTTTATAGCTGCGTACTATACTATGCGTCGCGCTTTGAAGAGAGTATTGAAAAAGGTCGCGAGTCCATTCGACTGCTCGAGCGAACCGGCGATTACTGGCAAGTACATATTTCCCGCTATCAAGTGGCTGCCTCCCTTTACCATCTCGGCAGATTCGAGTCGGCCCTGCAAGAGTCGCGCCGAAACAGCGAATCCGGCGTGGAACTTGGCGATGAACAAGCTTCTGGGATCATCTTGGATGTTTGGTCGCGTGCCGCCAGGCATGCCTTACCTAGCGAGCTTCTCGAAACGGAATTGCGACGCAATCGCAATGATACTCAAGGGCGCGTCCAAGTTCACATCGCCGCCGGTATCAATTGCCTTAATCAATCACAATGGAAACCCGCAATCACCGCGTTGAGTGACGCTCGTCAAAT
>JAYVHC010001024.1:0-4523 GCA_043771575.1 Planctomycetia bacterium | reverse complement strand
GTTAACATCGCTGCCAACTGCTCGCGAGTCGAATCAGGGCGGCCCAGCAACCGCGCTTCGACTTGGCCCTTGCCAAACTCCCTAAACGGCCAAGCGGGTTCGATCTTGTCGCCGGGATGCAGAGTCAATGTGATCGCTGATTCACGTCCCTTGCGATCGAAGAAATCTTGCGGCACGCTACTGGTGGGTGGCACTTCGATGGGATTGAGTTTGAGCATAGCACCGATTTGAAACAGTTCCTGTTGCTTCCACGGATGGTAAGGCGCGTCGTGGCAGCGAGCGCATTTCATATCGACCGCCAGGAACGCGCTGCCGAGGATGTGTGCCTTTTCAGCCATCGGTACGTCATTCTCCGCTGCCATTGCAAAACCAGCCGCCGCACCCGCATGACCGTCACCTTCCATGCGTACCAGCTCGGTAACGAAGCGGTCCATCGGTTTATTCAACCGCAACGAGTCATGTAGCCACCAACGAAACGGCCCGCTATTGTTCAAGCTCGGCTTGAGTATGTTGGGGTTCTCGGCCAGCACATCTTGCCAGTAGCTTGTCCAGTGGTCGGCCCAACGATCGTCCGCAAGCAGTCGCTCGACCAGTGCCTGGCGTTTGTTGGGGGCGGAGCTCTGTTCAATCTCTAGCACTTCGTCGGCGGTCGGCGGCTCGCCCAGCAAATCGAAACTGACGCGACGCAGAAATTCAGTATCGGAAGTTTTCTTGAACCAGGGTTGCTTTAAAATTGCATCAATGCTTGCAGCTTCGAGTGATGCGTTCACATAACGGTCAATCAAGTTGCTTTCTGGCAATCGCGATTCCGCCTGCGGTGGATTCAGCGGCGGCAGATTCGCTTGATACTGGCGAGCGATTTGGTGCCGCTGCTCCCAGAACGCATCCTCGGCGGCGCTTGTCTCAGCCAGCAACTGACGATCGAGCCGAATGAAATCTTGTTCAACTGCGTCGCGATATGCTTCGAACTCTTGGTCAACCAACTGAACCGACTCGGCTCCAGGTCCAATCAACGCGAACATCTGATCGCCAGTTCGGTAAGCCACGAGGGTCTCGCCCAATTCGCAGCGGGTCGAGGACGAACCGACCAGCGATTCCAAAATCAATTCAACATTTGAGTTCTTGATGTTTACTGTCTGCCGAGATTCATTATCGCCAACTCGCGGAACTCGCAGCCAAGGCATATCAGCTTGGTAGACAATCCACGGCTGGTGCGCGTCAGGATTCAGTTGGCGCGGAGGAGTGGCCAGGACGACTTCGCCATTGAGCCACACGCGGGACAAACCGGGACTGCGCAGTAACAATTCGACTTCGCCGGTTGGCAGTTGCAGACGCGTAAAAGCGCGCAGCAACACCGGACCCTTCCAGGCTTTACGAATTCCACCTGGGTCATATTGCAGTGGCAATCGGTGCACTGCCAGCTTGGGTAACGAAAGCCGCAACGATTCCGCGGGTGCAAGCATGGGAAAGGCTGCGTGATTGCCGGCGTTCGGATGCAGCGTCACCGTTACGCGGTCGGTGTCCGCCGTAATGGGCCAAGTTGGCACTTGTGGAACAACTTTGCGACGCGATTTCAGATCGTGCGCGCTCACAATCGAACGAAAAATGCGAACATCGTCCACTGAGCCCACAAGACTGTTGCCCGGGTCGCCACCGCGTGACGATCCGATCCAGATGGAATCATCATCGTGAATCGGTGGCATGGTTGTCTCGCCGCCCATGTCCCATTTGCCTTTGATGGACTCGCCGTCAACGAAGCCTTGGATACTTGCGGGCTCACCGAATTTGTAACTGATGGCCACGTGATGCCAGTTGGTATCGGCCACAAAGCCGCGTGTGCTGGTCCAGCGATGGTAGGTCGACGTCGGTTCGGCAGCTTCCGTCGTTGCATTGTTTGTTGCAAACAGGAAACTCACTCTGGCTTCTCGGCCAGCTCCTGTCAGTCGCAGCGCATAATTTTGATTCTCGATCGTCCCTTGTTCATAGGTTCGTCCCTTGCCGATGATGTAGACGTTCGCGCCTTCACCCATGCGATCAAGTCTAACCCAGGCTTCTAAAGTGATGGCGTCGCCGTTGGCAAAGTCCAGCGACCCGTCGGTGCGATCATCGGGAATTCGCAAGTGATCGCCAGCTTGCGTCAGCGTCAACGCTTGATTCTTTACGGGCATTCCTACAAACAGTTCTGCGGTCGGTCCGTTGCTCTCGACCTTTGCATCCCCGATCAATTGGGAGGCAGCAGGCTGTTCATCAAAGTTGAGGTTGAGCACGGCTGACACGGCTTCATTGGGTTCAGTAGCGGTCGCCGCCGTAAGCATGGCAATGGACACGCCAATGGCGAGATCCGAAATGAACCGGAAAACGACGCACAGGAGTTGCCGCTGTGTTAGGGAGGATGACATAACTGTTGCCTAAAAGCCAAATGGGTTAACGATCCGTTCACTCACATTTCCGGCGTCTGACGTTTGAGCCACTAATATGACACAATTCCCTGTCAGAGGCAATTTCGTCTTGCAACGCAAAATCTTGCAAAAGACTGCGGAAGAGCCACTCGAAGACTCTGGGTGACTCTAGGTGTGCCCTCAGAGTAGAGCAATTGTCTCAATTGCTCCCGGGAACACTGACCCGTCGAGCCAAGGGAGTCAACCAGAATGGTTGAGCTGTTCCGAGAATCCATTCTCAAGAACTTGATCCCCTCAGACCGAGAGATTCGATTTTGCTGTGCGGGCATTGTCCCAATTGTGTGTGGGTAAAGATCGCTGCGGTCATCGGGGACCCATGAATTGAGGCAAGGTTGGTCGGTGGAATCCCCAGCTGGCGGCGAGTGCGTCCGCTGCTTCTTCAATGTCGGTTATTTCGCCCCAGCCTCCATTTCGCAAGTAGGCATGTGCGAATTCATGAGCGATAACATATTGTGCGAAGTCCTCTGCGGCATGCTCCAATTTGCAACGAAGCACCACGCACCGACTAACGGAGTTGGTAGTTGGCGGACAAGACATAAACAACTTCCAGCCCCGTTGCGGCGAATAATCTTCCAAGGTTATTTGGAATGACGGATCATCACTGAAGTCCGCTTGAACCGGTTCTGGCAGGCGGTGCAGTACCGTCGTCACGCGCGCGTGCAATTGCGGATGTGCCGAAAAAGTTTGGAGTAGTACAGCAATTCGAACGACGTCCACGAGTAACTTTCAGGTTTATTTACGCTGCCTGCCGGAACCGCTCGCATACTTGGCAAGTTGCAACTTCACTGCTTCATGGGTCGGCGGCTCGAGTTCGCATGCCCAGTGGATGCCAGCGGACAAAAGAGTTGTGAACTGTGTTTGCGCGAAATCATCCACGTGTCCGAGCGAAGTATAAAAAGATCGACCGCCGTCAGCACGAACAAAAGTCCAAGCCATCGGTTGCTCCGGTTCGTCAGTCAGTTTACCGAATAACAGTGCATGGCTACCGGCCGCCAAGGGCGCGGTCTTATATAACGAACCGCCAGGAATAAAACCGTCGAATTCCAGCCCGCGCACGATCGGATGCGAAGCGGCATCGGAAGCCAATCTGACGGTCGACTTCAGCGAATCGCCGAAATGATTTGTATAGTTGCCGCCAAATACTTCGGAGTCAAATTCTGGCCAAGCTGCTAAACCGGCGTCGGGTTGTTTGTCGCGCAAAGCGAACGCATGGCTGGCGGTGCGAATACCGATGACTGGCTTACCCTTCGATACGAAATCGCGAACGCGTTGCAAGTCTCCGGGTCGAAGTGGTCTACGGCGCACGCTGACAAGCAGGGCGTCGGCCATATCAACCGCTTCGAATCCCGGCATCTGCGAACGATCCTGCGCGCTGCCAAAGAGGGTCACAACCGAAAATTGCTGCCCCAAAAGCTGAGCAGCGAACTTCGGCAAAGACTCTTCCGTTTTATATTCGTCTTCGGCAATGAGCATGGCCAAGCGCACTCGATGATCACCGGCAAATTGAAAATCGTGGTGGCTGGTTTTCGCTTTGCCGAGAATCTGGTCGCTGGAAATTGTAGGACAAACATACCGTTCAATATGCTGAATAATCAGATCCGTACCACTGAAGTGACTGACGTAAGGCCACGCCATGGGATCGTACATTGTGTCAGTCAGGTCGCGAGCGAGCACAACATTCTTTCCATTGCTCGCTAAACGCCGGAGACCAAACGGCCGACCTAACACACACATGTTGGTATGCACTCCGACCAGAATGACATTCGCAATCTTCTCGTGTTCAAGAATGCTCCATATTTCTTGTCCACTATCGCTGATGTAATCGGACTTGAGGGAGATTTCGATCGGGCTGCATTGCTTCAGCCATGGAGCTTTGGGATTTCGCCCCAGGGCTTGTAAACGAGCAGCCCACAGCCGGTGCTCTTCCGGATCATCGTCTTCACCGCCCGCTGCTTGATCGACGGGATAGGCAGCCGCTTCTTCGTTAGGGATGCGATCGCACCAATTCGCAATCTCGTTGGGAAGTGTCTTGGATAACGGTACCGACTGAGCCCGTACGCGAGC
>JAYVHC010001023.1:0-2901 GCA_043771575.1 Planctomycetia bacterium | reverse complement strand
ACTAATCCGGTTCCGAAATGCGACTGCCAAATGCGATTGACGGCCACTCGATGCGGCAATGGATTGTCGGGCGAGTTGATCCAATGCGCCAGCGCAGTTCGCCGGCCACTCGGCTGATCATCGCCTTGCCAACTGGCCAACGAACGGGCACCGAACACTTCGAAGGAAGCGGGAGCGATTGCTTCCGCGTCAAGCGACTTCGACGAAATTAGCGTTGCCGGCGGAGGATTCTCAATATTGCCGGCCGCCATAACCGTCAGTGGCTTATTCGGCTTGAGCGACTCGAACCCCTTCAGCTCAGCTTGCAAGGCGTCCCATTTTTCTTTTTCCGCCCCTTTCAGCGACTTACTAAAATCCAGTTTGTTCCATTCTTCGAGCGTTTGGAGATGAGCAAGGTGCGCAATCTGTTCTTCGAGCCCATTGCGCTGGCTGCGCGGCTTGCGGAGTAGCGGGCGGACGTCGATTGGAAATTTTTCAATGGCTTTGTCTTCGATCGACTTCTTAATTGGGTCTTCAATTGCGGCAATCTGCTTGCGAATCTCGGCAGTCTCGGACTCCCACCGCGCAAGTCGTTGCTCATAGTTAGTCGAGACTTCGGCATCCGCAAATAGGCGATCATCGCGCGGACGGAACGATGCGAATGAGGCTTGCAAGCGGTAATAGTCACGTTGCAGAATCGGATCAAACTTATGATCGTGGCAACGTGCACACCCAACGCCCAGGCCAAAAAAGACTTCACCCGTAACGTCCGTCAAGTCGTTGAGGATGTTCGACCACTGAGTCCGCACGTCGCGTTGGTTATATTCGTAAATCCAATGCCGCAAATAACCTGTAGCAGCTAAGTAGCTGGAGTTGTTGGGATCGAGTTCATCGCCAGCGATCTGCTCTAAAACCATTTGGTCGTACGGCTTGTCGTGGTTCAGCGATTCAATCAACCAATCGCGGTATAGGTAAGCATTCGTCCGATAGGCGTCTTGATTGAATCCATCGGACTCGGCGTAGCGGACCAAGTCAAGCCAATGCCGCGCCCACTTTTCGCCATAACGTGAATCGTCCAGCAGGCGATCGACCAGTTTCTCATAAGCTTGAGGGTCATCGCATCCGAGAAAAGCTTCCGTTTCGGCAATCGTCGGTGGAACGCCAATGAGATCGAAGTAAACCCTACGCAATAGGGATCGCGCATCGGCTGCGGGTGCCAATTGCAACTCAGTTGCATCGAGTTGTTCGATGATGAAGGCGTCGATCGGCGTCCTGGCTTGAGCCGCTTGGGGACTGCGAGAGAGGTCCGGGATGGGGGGGCGAGCAAGCGGTCGGAAAGCCCAGTACTGCTTGTCTTCCTCAGTGATAGCTGAGCGGGCTCGCAACTCTAGGCCCGCTTCGGTATGTTTGGGCCAAACGGCACCTTGCTCAACCCAAGTTTCAAGTACAGCTTGCACTTCGGGCGACAACTGCCCAGATGGTGGCATCTCTAAGTCTTGATAGCGAATCGCCGACACAATCAGACTATCCGCGACAGCGCCGGGGGCAATCGCCGGTCCTGAATCACCCCCAGTCAACATATGTTCGAGCGAATCGAGCCGCAGTCCCCCTTCTTGCTTCTCACTACCATGGCATTTAATACAACTCTGCGCGAGCACTGGCCGAACTTCGTTTTCGAAGTACAGCTCCTGAGCCGCTAACTGTTTCGCTTTGGCTTCGTCTTTTTGAGCGTGGGCGGAGTGGGTGAGTAGCAGCGACAACAAGGTTGTTGCTAAAAAGTAAAGGGAGTGCCCTCGAGCCAACCAAGCGTTAGATTTTTCCGTCATTCGCATATGGATTGCTTAAAGTGGCTTATGTGCGGGTTGGGAGGCAGGTTCTGAGTAACTCAATCTTAAAGGAAATTGATTGTTCGGTCAATTTTGAAAGCGATCTTCTAGCCATTCAAACGGAGGTTCCTGCCAGACCAGCTGGCAGGGGACCGAACCGGTTGTCCCCAACCGTTTTTTCGATAAAAGTGTAGAACGGTTGTCCCCAACCGTTTTTTCGACGGGCAACGGACCGAAGTCAGCTCGCATTTTTCCAATGGATGAAAACGTTCAAGTGAGCCAACGAGCTTTCCGGAACGATTGAGGACAATCGTTCTACAATAGTTTTTATCAGCGCAGCCACGCCCTTCGAAGAGGGTCGTGCCGCCCAATTCGATAGAGTTAATGGCCTAGCGTGTCTGTTCGTATTGCGTTTATGGAATGTGATTTTGCGACGGTGGCAAGCACCGCCAGAGTGGGTAAACTAATGGTTCGCTGGTCTGCTGCGGGTGAGTCTTTTTAAGCTTGGAGTCAACGTGCAGGAATCGAGTGTGCCTGGAAACTCTAGTATGCCTGGAAACATTGTGCCAGGAAAAACGATGCCTGACGTCGCTGTGGCTGAATCCACTAGCTCCGCAGCGGTCAAAAAATCCTATTTCCGATGCGCTTGCGGAAGCGATGTGTATTTAGAGGGAGCGCGCGGCCATTGTCAAAATTGTGGTCGGACGATCTCTTTGGCTGCCCTCGATGCTTTGCAAACGATGTCGTTCTTAAGCACAGAGGAGGACGAGAACGGACCGCAAGTGCTTTTAGGATATGATCGATCAGGCGAGAAGCTAGGGCACTTTCGTATGGTCTCGATGCTGGGTCAAGGCGGCATGGGAGTTGTCTACCGCGCGCTCGATGAATCGCTTCAGCGTTTTGTTGCCGTCAAGGTCATGCGTTGCACAACTGCCGATGGCAGCTCAACGGCCCGCGTGACGCGCCTGCTAGACGAAGCGGTCGCGCAGGCTCGGTTGAATCATCCGCACGTCGTAACGATCTACTACGTAGGGCGAGATTCCGCAGATCCATTCTTTGCTATGGAATTGTTGCCTGGTCCCACCCTTGACAAACT
>JAYVHC010001022.1:0-2192 GCA_043771575.1 Planctomycetia bacterium | reverse complement strand
CGAAGGATCTTGGGATCCTGTCGTTTTGTGCGGGCCTATGGCCGGCATGCTGGGGGGCAATGTTGCTGGCTCGTTGGACACTTGGGAAGCAAGCGTGGTTGATGGAACCCGAGCTCCTGAAAAACCGGTCGTTGGCGCAGCCCACATCGGATTTGGTGAACTGATGCTCAATACCGACTGCCTTCTTCCGGCTCCGCCAAGGAATCGATTTAGCCTGCACACTGGGGATGTGCTGTTGGCAAAGGCCCCTCCTATTAAGGCCGCATGGATTTCGCCGTCGGTCCATCATCACCGCTTCGATTCGACTTGCTATGCAGCGAGGAACCTGACGACTTCACAGGGCGTCTGGTTAACCTTCTGTCTTAATCAATTGGAATATGCGTTCTCATTGGCTCGCCGCTCGGTCGCTTCGGCGGTGCCAAGAATTAACAGTGGTGAACTTCGGCGGTTCCCGATTCCCGATGTTCCCACTGGGTTTGAACTGGTGGCAGAGGGCATTGCCGAGTGTATTGACCAGCGAGCGTTAAGCTCCATGGAGTTACTGCGACTGCAATCGGAAGTTGCAGAGCAAGTTCAAGCGCTGGTGCCCGAGAATGTGACCCAAGCGGCAGAGGATCAATCAAGCGGCACAAGTTGGTATCAGCGCTTTGCATCGACGCTGTTGGAAGATTCTTTAGTCCCAGGGCATGTGAACGCCGGCGGGTATCAGCAACAGCTGCGACGTGGCGGAGACTGGCGACCGATCAGAACTTTGGTGTCGATCGCTCGCGGTCATGGCGAGCGACTGGGGAAGGAGGACTCGGGATATTGGACCTTGAGACTTTCCGATGTTGGCTCAGACTTGCGTGTTCCTGCCATCGTATCGCGAGGCCAGGCTGGGAATCGCAACGTATACGCGGAGACGCTTGCGGCAGGCGAAGTGCTTCACTCCCTATTGGCAACCAATCCACGAACTGTGTTCGTCTTGGAGACACCAGACCATACCGTCTATCCAACGGATCACTGGGTTAGACTTCGATTCAACGAAACACCGGGCGCATGGGCGTTGATTCTGCAAACCGAACCGGTCGCTCGCCAGCTGCGCTCTATGACCACGGGGGTAAATCAGCAATTCGCAACCGCCGCGGCTGTCGAGCAGCTTGTACTTCCTCCTGTCGCTCTGCCCACTCGCATGTCTTGGGATGGACGCTTGCGTCGTTGGCAGAAGCAACGAAACGAGTTGGAAACGCAGTGGTACGAGTTAGTAGATCGTGTTTATCGATTGCTCAAACACACAGAGGCAAAGTATGGCCCGTGGGTGTTGCCATTTTTTGAGGAGGCAGGCCATGACGCCTGAAAGTTACAAAACGATTACCGAAAGTGTCAACAGCCAATCGATACCACTGAAGCAATTGCATGCTGCGGCTCGCGATAGTGGTAGTACTTGGTCGGTTGACCAATTACGTCTGCTGCTTACGTGTCTCGATGATTGGCGTGTCAAGAATGCTGGGAGCGAATGGCAAGTCGAGCGAGCTGGGCGGTCGCTAGAAGAAGAGCTTGAAGACGCAATCGTGACCGCAGTTCAGTCTCAAGGTGGCAGGCCGATGCCGGCTGCAGTAGTTATGTCGCTGTTGCCTAGCAAGTTTACAACCTCAGAAGCTCAAGTTCGAAAATTGGCGAAAGAGTCATCTCGGTTACAAGTCTTGGGCCCTGGATTGATATCCGCAAAGTAGTTGATGGCAAAGGAAAAAAGTTACTATGGAAAGATCGGCTACTTCATCCGTGAAAACGCCCAAGAAGCAAGAGATTTGGCTTGCGTGTCAACATTGTTCCGCGTCAACCAAGCACGAAGCTCTTACCTGTGTTGCTGAATTTGATGAAAGTCCTGGTGGCGAAGTCCAAGTCTGGAATGACTACCTAACGATTAGGTGCTTGGGCTGCGGGACCGTGAGCTTTTGTATTGAACGAAGTTTCTCGGAAGACTTTGACATTGATCCGCACACTGGGGAGCAGACTCTCGCAACGACTTACAAGCTCTATCCGAGCAGACTCGCGGGCCGTCCTGTCATGAGGACTGTCGATGATTTGCCGTCCGATGTAGAAGCCATTTATCTCGAAACTCATTCTGCGATATGCAGTGGCCAGCCAATTTTAACTGGAATAGGTATCAGGGCGATTATTGAGGCAGTTTGCAATATCAAGTCGATTTCTGG
>JAYVHC010001021.1:0-9662 GCA_043771575.1 Planctomycetia bacterium | reverse complement strand
CGTTAACGGAACCGGCGTTATCAACGTTGTGATTCGAAGTAAGGTGGGCGACACGCACAACGTATCGCTGGTGGGATACGATTTTTCAATCGCCAACATTGGTGCACCCGTTGGATCGCTCGAGTTTTTACCTGTTCAGTCCACAACCGAGCAAGCTGCTACGAATTACGTATTCAAAGATTTTCAACCGACCGGAAATTTCAGCTTTAGCGTAAATTCGCCAGTAAGCTATACCGGCGGTGATTTCACCAATACGCCCGCCCCACCTTTTGCTGCATCGACAGTCACAAGTTCCAATCAATTATTGGTTCGTCTGGATGTAAAACATATTCTGCCTGCAAATACTAATCCTACAACAGCAATTGGATCCAAGTTCAGCATCAGTCTTAACGATGCTCTTTCGCAGTTTCAAGATGAGAACGGTAACCCAATTGCATTCACTTCAATTGCCGGAACGGCTACGATCACGGCTGTTCCGGAGCCTTCGAGTTTTCTCGCGGTCTTGCTGGCGGGAGCTGGCTGGCGCGTGCTGCGACGTCGCAAGAGAGCCATGTGTTTTTTTAGTTTTGCTGGGAGGGCGATCGGCACGCTTTCTTTACTTCAATAACAAGCTGCAACTTAGCACTTGTTTTGCGCCGCAGTGGCTACAATTGGCGTCCAGCTCTTAAATGAAAACAAACGCGTTCGCGGATTGCAAGTCTAAGGATCTTTCAACATGCTCCCATCGTTGCTAGGTAAACTGTTCTGTCGCTCAATCGCTCCAGAGACGCTGCGCAATCGAAGCAAACCAGAGCGGAGGCGAGCGTTACGGCGTTGCCTCCAGCAAGTCGAGCAACTGGAAATACGTCGTGTGATGGACGCACCGACGATCACGAGCAATGGCGGGGGTGATAACGCGGACATTTCGGTTTTTGAGAACTTGACAGCGGTAACGACCGTTACGGCAGTTGATCCAGATGTTGGTCAAACGCTTACTTTCAGGATTAGCGGTGGAGTCGACATTAGACGTTTTCAAATGTCGGGCGCGGTCCTTACTTTTATTGCGGCTCCAAACTTTGAAGCTCCCAATGACCTGGAACCCGACAACGTTTACGAAGTCACAGTGGAGGTGAACGACGGCGCAGGCGGGACGGATTCACAGAACCTCCGTGTTCGGGTAGTCGACGTGAATGAAGCGCCAACATTCACTCCTGGTTCAAATGTTACCGTTAATGAAGATAGCGGGCCGCAAGCCATTTCTAGTTGGGCGACAGGCATCAGCGCGGGTCCGGAGAGTGGCCAGACGCTGACGTTTAGCATCGACGCCATCGCGCCTCCCGTGACTGCCGCGCAGACTCAGTGGTCCGGCTATGCGGGTGGGCCACAGCATCAAGCGACATCGTCGGTCGCTTCTCAGCCGCTAAATGCCATCCGTTGGCAGACACCTGTCGATTTGAATCCGCAATACTCTGGCTCAAACTTACTCATTCACTACGGTTCGCCGCTCGTGACGCAAGCAAATACTGTCATCGTGCCGGTAAAAACGGGCACATCGGGAGGCTTCCGAATTGACGCGCGCAACGGCTCTGACGGATCGCTATTATGGAGTCAAACAACCGATTATGTCTTGCCAGCGCACAATTGGACGCCAAGTTATGCACCCACATTAGCCATCGGAAATCGAATTTACTATCCCGGCGCTGGCGGGACAGTTTTCTGGCGCGATGCAGTCGATTCGGCTTCCCCCACTGCCTCTGGTCAGATCGCATTTTACGGTTTAGCAAATTACGACGCGAGTCGAGCAGCGTATCAAAGCAGCATCCAGATTTCCACACCGCTGACGGCGGACGTTGCGGGAAATATCTATTTTGGTTATCGTGCAAACGGTTCGAACCCACTGGTGATTAGGGACGGTTTCGCGCGCATCGCACCCGATGGTACGGCAATTTACACATCGGCGTTAACAGCCACTTCTGGAAGTCACGGCCATACAGTAACTAATGCAGCGCCCGCTGTTAGCCTCGACGGACAGAGTATTTACGTAGCGGTGAGCGGCGCGCAGGGGTTCGGGACAGGCAAGCTGCTGAAACTGAACAGTGCCACGCTAGCAACACAGTCATCGGTAGCGTTGAAAGATGTTAAGTCCGGACTGGACGCTTACTTGCCCGACGATGGCACCGCTTCACCCATGGTTGGACCCGATGGCGATGTCTACTTTGGGGTACTCGAGAACCCGTTCGCCAGCAACCATTATCGCGGCTGGACACTTCATTTTTCAAACGATCTAAGTCAGACGAAAATCCCTGGCGCGTTTGGCTGGGATGATACGCCGTCGGTTGTGCCATCCTCAATGGTTCCGTCATACCACGGCACTTCATCGTATTTGCTGATGACCAAGTACAACAACTATGCGGGTGCTAACTACCCAGGCACGCCCAACGGTGATGGTGTTAACAAAATTGCCATCCTGGATCCAAACGCAACGATGACTGACCCCATATCGGGTGCCACCGTAATGCTCGAAGTGTTAACCATTGCGGGCGTAACGCCGGACGGCTCACCCCCTGCAGTGCGTGAATGGTGCATCAATACTGCCGCGGTTGATCCGGCCACCAAATCGATTTTAGCCAATAGTGAGGACGGTAAACTCTATCGCTGGGACTTGACCACCAACACGTTTTCGCAGGTGATCACACTGACCGTTGGCATTGGCGAAGCATACACGCCGACTCTGATCGGAGCAGACGGTGCCGTATATGCAATCAACAATGCGACGCTATTCTCGGTCGGCTACAGCAATAGCGATCTCAATAGCGGCTTGTTCAGCGTTCTGCCTTCGGTTAATCCGTTGAACGGCAATCTTAGCTTTACTCCCGCTGCCAATGCCTTTGGCACTTCAAAAATTACGCTGTCTCTGAAAGACAATGGAGGCATCGCGAATGGTGGTATCGATACCACGACGCGGACATTCACCATCAGTGTGAATAGTGTGAACGATGCGCCTACGTTGAATGCGATTTCGAATCCAGCAGCGATTCAAGAAGATTCTGGTCAGCAATCTGTGTCACTGAGTGGTATTGGTCCCGGCCCGGCCAACGAACGCTCACAATTGTTAACGATCACCGCGATATCGAGTAATCCTGCGTTGATTCCCAACCCGGTGTTTACTGGCAATGGGAGTGATACGGGTTTACTGAAATACACGCCGGTCGCCAACACCTTTGGTTCGTCGCTGATTACAGTGACGGTAAAAGACAATGGTGGAACAACGAATAGTGGGGTGGACACGCTGACCCGCACGTTTACTGTGACAGTTATAGCCGACGATGTAACACGGCCAGTTAGTGCCGTGGCGGCGTTGCCCGCGAATGCTACGTCGCTGTCGATTCCGATTTCCGTCAGTGGAAGTGATCCAGTTGGTCCCGAGGGTCCAGCAACGGGTGTTAAGGAATTCGATCTGTACGTTGCCCAAGATTCTGGTGCATTCGCGAAATTTGCAACGGTTCCGGTGGCAACTCCTAACACCGTCTTCACTGCCGTCAGCAATCACACCTATTTCTTCCGTAGCGTCGCGCGCGACAACAAAGGGAATGAAGAGTTCGAACCAGCGAACGTGCCGGATGCCATGATCCGTGTCGGTGACCTCGACAAGCCAGTTACGCAGGTTGACTCGGCTACCGCGGATTCGCTTGGTCGCATCACGCTGGCGATGTCCGGTACTGATGCCGGCGGCTCACGATTGGCTCGCTTCGATCTCTATGTTTCGATTGATTCGGCGGTATCGACACTAGTCAGTTCAACATCGGCGGGAGCAGCTAACGGCTCTTCGGTATACAGCGCAACCACGGTTTATCAAGGACTCACGGATAATCTGTCTCACTCCTATCGGTTCTTTACGTTGGGTGTCGATAACGCTGGCAACGTTGAAAACGCTCCGCTGGTGGGTGATGTGACGCGTACACAGACCTTCGGTGTACCAGCCAGCGTTGTTGCGACAGGCATTGATGTTCAGCAGGGGGCAAAACAACGCTCGTACGTCAATTTAGTGGATGTTTCATTCGCTGATGCGGCGGCGCTCGCAGGTTGGTACTCTGCGGGAACTCGCGTGCAAATCGAGAAATTCGCTATCAACGCAGCCAATGTTTCAGCGGGAACGGGAACGATCATCTCTGGTTACACGCCGTCGTTGGCTGGCAATAAACTGAAATTAGATTTCGGCACCAATGGATTAGGTGGTTCGAAAACGACAACGGCGGGCGACGGGTTCTATCGCATTCGACTCGATCTAAATGGCAACGGTCAGTTTGATGACGTCGCCGATCAGGCTTACGAGTTTCATCGATTACTGGGTGACGCGGATGGCAACGGATTGGTCAACGTTGATGGTAACGGAGTCTTCAACACACTCGACACCAATGTCGTTGATAGCCTCATGGGCCGCGTGGGAACAAACCTTGATGGCGATCTCGACGGCAGTGGCGCCGTCAACATCATTGATAAGAGTTACACAGCTCGCCAACGCGGTCGCGGCTTGACAGCTACTATGCGCAGCCTCTTGGACGACTAACGACGGCCGCACTGTTTTGGTGGGTCACGCTTGCCCAGTGCGACCTCGCGGAGCTTCCAATTTCTCGTTTTAGTGTGCCGTCGGCGTTAGCCGCGGGTTTCGGAGCAGATGACTCAACCTGCTCGGGGATTGTCAAATGCCAAACGATTCGCGGCCAGCGAATAAGCACTGGACGAAACACCAGCAATTCCGTGCCTCGATATTGCGGTGCGATGCATCGTCGGGTAGCGTAACAGGTTCGCATACTCCCCTACCCAGCCTTGACCTACCAATCTTCCTACCTCAGATTTCCTTGCAAGAACAGATTTTTCATGAAGCGATTGAATGCAATCTTATTGGCGGCACTTGTTTTTCGTTCTGCGTTCGCGGAAGATTCGTGGCCGCAATTTCGTGGCCCGACTGGACAGGGGCTAGCCACGTCGTGCTTGGTGCCGGACCACTTTGATCAGACAAGCGGCATGTGCTGGCGAACCGAAATTGAAGGCAAGGGGTGGTCGTCGCCGGTGGTCGCAGATGGCAAGATTTGGTTGACCACAGCGATTGAACACGAGAGGACGCAGACCAAGGTCAAGGGTGAGACGAAAGATGTGGCCAGCAGATTGAATCTGAGAGCCGTTTGCGTCGACTTCGCAAGTGGCAAGCTGCTACATGAATGCGAATTAGCAGAGGTTAAACAAGCGCAGCCGATCCACGCACTGAACACTTACGCTTCTCCGACGCCGGTGATTTCCGACGGCAAAATCTTCTGTCACTTCGGAACCTATGGAACTTGGTGTTTGAATGCGGTCAATGGCGAAGTGATTTGGCACAAACAAGTGGTAGTCGATCACAGCGTGGGGCCAGGCAGTTCACCCGTTGTGTGTGGAAAGCACCTTATTGTCGTATGTGACGGAATCGATAGTCAATTTGTGGCGGCCCTGCATATCGATACCGGTGAAGAAGCTTGGCGAACCCTACGGCCGCCGATGACCGCCGCAAATGAGGAAATGAAGAAGGCCTATTCGACGCCGATTGTGATCGAAGTCGACGGCCGAACACAAATCGCTGCACCCGGAGCGGAATGGATCTGCAGTTATGATCCCGTGACGGGCGCGGAGCTTTGGCGAGCCAAGCATGGCGATGGGTTTTCCACGAGCCCCTCAGCGGTGTACTGGCGCGGCATGGTGGTGTTCTCGACCGGGTTCATGCGGCCCGAACTGGTGGCCGTCCGCGCGGACGGCAAGGGCGACGTCACCGATTCGCATATCGTATGGCGAGTCAAACGCGGCGCGCCGAACAAACCATCACCGATCGTCGCCGGTGGGCAGTTGTACATGATTGCGGACAACGGCATCATGACACAAATCGGCCCCGACGGCGTTGAACACTGGCAAGAGCGTCTGGGCGGCAATTATTCAGCGTCACCTGTCGGCAGTGGCGAACGGATCTTTGTGTGCTCGCATGAAGGTATTGTGACTGTGATTAAAGTGGGCGAAGCGTACTCGGAACTGGCTAAGAACGAACTCGCTGGCGAAGGTCGCTTGATGGCCAGCCCCGCAGTAGTCGACGGTGATTTGTTAATTCGCAGCGAGCACGCATTGATGCGATTTGGTAAATAGAGCAGTCGGCTTGAAATCCACAACTAAAAAACAGAGGGATGTATGACATCTAAATTTAGCTTTACTGCGAAGTCGGTCCTGTCGTTTTGCATCGCTTTCCATGGCTTCAGCAGTTGGTCAAGCGGCGCGGACAACGATTGGCCACGTTGGCGTGGGGAAAAAGGGGATGCAAATTCGGCGGAAACTGGACTGCTAAAGAGTTGGCCCGAAGAGGGGCCGAAACTGGCGTGGCAATGCAAGGGTTTAGGCAATGGGTTTTCTAGTCTAGCAATCGTGGGCGATCGCATTTTCACCATGGGTTTGAAGGAAGGCAAAGGAGTTTTACTTTGCCTGAGCCGCGCCGATGGTTCAAGGATATGGGAGACCGCTTTTGGCGGTGGCGATCCGAACTGTACGCCAACCACGGACGGTGATCGCGTTTATGGACTAGCTCGCGATGGTGAACTTGCGTGCTTGAAAGTCGCAGATGGCACGATTGTGTGGCAGAAATCATTCGAAAAAGACTTTGGTGGCAAAGTACCGACCTGGGGCTACAGTGAATCGCCGCTGGTTGACGGCGACAAACTGATTTGTTCTCCGGGCAGCCAAGATGCTTTCGTCGTCGCGCTGAACAAGTTGACGGGCGAAGTGATTTGGAAAACGCCGCTGGATTCCAAGCTAAACCTCAAAGGGCATGGCGGGGCGGGTTATTCATCGCCGGTGATCAGCAATGGTGGGGGCGTGAAGCAATACGTGACCTTAACGGGTAAGGGTGTTGCGAGCGTTAATGCGAAGACTGGCGAGTTGCTCTGGGTTTACGATAAAGTTTCCAACGGCACCGCCAATATCCCGACGCCGATCGTGAGCGGCGATTACATCTTGTGTTCAAGCGGCTATGGCGACGGCGGGACGGCTCTTATTCAGTTGAACAAGCAAGGCAGTAAAGTCGGTTGGAAGGAGATCTACTACTTTCCAGCCAAAGACTTGCAGAATCATCATGGCGGCATGATTTTGATCGATGGGTTTGTGTATATGGGCGAAGGCCACAACAACGGGTTCCCCGTTTGCATTGATTTCAAAACTGGTAAATCAACTTGGAAACCCGGACGCGGTCCAGGTCGTGAGTCTGCAGCCGTGGCTTATGCCGATGGTCATCTTTATTTCCGTTACCAGGATGCAACCATGGCCTTGATAGAAGCGAATCCGAAGAGCTACAAGCTAAAAGGATCGTTCAAGATTGGCGTCCATAATCGCGAGAGTTGGTCGCATCCGGTTATCGCCGGCGGAATGCTCTATCTTCGCGATCAGGACGATATGCTAGTTTACGACCTACGCTTGCGTTAACGAAGAGAAAGCTACCCTGGGTCGCATTTGCCGGATGCGACCATGAAGTACCCATCGTCTAAAAACGCACGAATTCGCAGACGAAAACGCTTCACAGCGTTCGCGTCACCCGTCACCGCCAATTGAGTTATAATGCCACTTTGCTCACCGGTAAGCTCCCGCCTACTCGCCATTCGGAAACTAAGTATGTTGCACTGTGCTGCTTTGCGTTGCTACTTACCGATTCAGCTGCTGCTTCTCTTAACGATTTCTCTGTCATCCGCTGAACCGAACAAAGTGAACGATGGCTTCTCGGTCTCTGCTACAGATTGGCCGTGGTGGCGCGGGCCAGATCGAAACGGCGAAGCATCTGCAGACCAGAATCCGCCTTTAGCTTGGGACGACGCCAGGAATGTAGTTTGGAAGGTTGCTCTGCTGGGCCGCGGGCATGGATCGGTGGCGATTGTAGGTACTCGCATTTTCTTGCAAACAGCCGACGAGACGAGTGGTGCGCAATTGGTAATTTGTCTCAATCGAACCAACGGTAGCCAACTTTGGTCGACTACAGTGCATTCAAACGGCGGCATGCGCAAGAACAATAAGTCTACCGCCGCCTCCAGCACGCCAGCTTGCGATGGCGAACGCGTCTTCGTGAACTTTCCCAACAGCGGTGCGCTGATGACCACTGCGCTCGACCTTAGAGGGAAGCAACTTTGGCAAACCAAGATCTGCGATTACATCGAACATCAGGGCTACGGTTCATCGCCCGCTTTGTATCAATCGCTCGTACTTGTTTCCGCCGACAACAAGGCCGGCGGTGCTATTGCGGCCTTGGATCGGAAGACAGGTGCAATCGTTTGGCGGCGCGAGCGACCTCAGATGCCGAACTACCCGTCGCCGATCGTGCTGAACGTCGCCGGTAAAGATCAGTTGCTGATGACGGGCTGTGATAAGGTATCCAGCTTCAATCCACTTACCGGCGAGACGCTTTGGGAGGTCGACGGCGCGACAACTGAATGCGTAACCTCAACAGTCACCGATGGCAGCCACATTTTCACGAGCGGTGGCTATCCAAAGAATCATCTGTCAGCGGTAATGGCTGACGGAAGTGGCAAGAAAGCCTGGGAGAACGACAGTCGCTTATACGTTCCATCGCTCATTATTCGAGGGGGATACTTGTACGGTGTACTCGATGCCGGCATTGCGGTGTGCTGGAAAGCGGACAGTGGCGAAGAAGTTTGGAAGGCGCGTTTAGGTGGAACGTTTTCTTCTTCGCCGGTTCTCGTTGGCGACAAGATTTACGCGACCAGCGAAGTGGGCGAGACGTTCATTTATCGCGCTGATCCCAGCAAATTCGAACAGTTGGCAAAGTGCAAGCTCGGCGACGAGGTTCTTTCAACGCTTGTCATTTGTGATAGCCACATTTATTACCGTGCGGCGCATGTGGTCGATGGCAAACGAGAAGAGTTTCTTTACTGCTTGGGGAAGTAATCATGCGTTGTGCGGTATGCTTCTTGGGGTGCCTCGGTTTGCTCATGCCCTCTGCTGCTTTCGGTCAGTTACTAACGGGCGCTGCGATCGTAGATATCACGCCGACACAGTTACCCGTGATCGTTAATGGTGGGATGGTATCAAACACTGCGAACTCAATCAAAACCCGTTTGAACGCGCGGGCGATGGTGATCAGCGAGGGCGACCAGCGCGTGGCGATTGTGGTTGCAGACAGTTGTATGATGCCCCGCGATCTGCTCGACGAAGCGAAACAGCTCGCATCGACGCGTACAAAGCTGCGGGCTGACCGTATCCTCATTTCTGCCACTCACACACATAGCGCTGCTGCTTGCATGGGAGCACTCGGCACCGATGCGGACCTGAACTACGTTCCGCTGCTGCGTCAAAAACTTGTCGAGGTCATTGTAGCCGCCGAAGCGAACCTGGAACCTGCCGAAGTGGGTTGGGGAACCGGATCAGCACCTGAGTTCACGGCATTGCGGCGTTGGGTTCGCCGACCAGATCGCGTGGCGACCGACCCTTTCGGTAATCCAACGGTGCGCGCCAACATGCATGCGGCTCGCAATCCCGACGACGCGATCGGTCCGACTGGGCCCGAAGATCCAGAGCTGTCGTTAATCGCTTTTCGCAGTGCCAAGGACAAGCGACCGTTGGCGGTACTGGCGAATTTCTCGATGCACTACTTTAGTGATTCAGCGATTAGC
>JAYVHC010001020.1:0-1938 GCA_043771575.1 Planctomycetia bacterium | reverse complement strand
GTAAACGAAATCGCATTTTCCACAACCTGCGCATCTATGAACTCAACTCGCCAAACCTGATTCTTCGGTTCTTGAATTGTAATCATATCTCCCTCGCGCTCGACAATGAAAGCAGTCTTGCCATCAGACTCCCAGATTCCAATGAGCGTTGCCAAGTCGTTGTTAAACGGAACATGCGCTCGACCGCGACCACGATGAATGCAGACGATCACTAAATTCATTTACGACGATCGACACGGTGCCAGTGTAAATTAACTGTAATGCATTGATCGTCCCGATTGAAAACGTCATTAATGCCGATCCCATCAAAGCACTTCGTGTTGGCCTTCGAAACCAAGGCAGCAGGGAAATCAACGGATAAAGGCAATGGATCAGTCCGATCCAGCCAAATCGTGGCATGGTGGCGGCCCTCACCAAAGGGATGAAGATCGATGAAAACCCCAGAAGCGCAGCTGCAATGAGAAGAATAGCGATTAAGAAAGGACCCATCGGTTTCGAAAGTTTAGAATCTGGCTGACGGTTACTGATTCGACTTAAAGGCAATGGGCCAAAGTCCTCCACCGCCGGTTCACCGAGCCCAAACTTAAGCAATTATTACTGTTCGATACCGAACACTCCGCACGTACGGGGGAGCTCTAAGCGCGAGAGATGTTTCAATACGCAGTTGTTGATTTCGAGCACTGGCGGAGACTTGCTCGCCAGCTAAGGTTGAGCCGGGTTCATCCGCAAGCAGTACAGTTTTTACCGTCAACCAAGCAGCTGCTTTTTTCGACACCCGAGCCTAGACAAGCGGAAGTGGCGAGCGATAGACGTCACGATCAACTGCGTGTTTCCAAGGAGTTTTTGTCACTTGCTGAAAACGTAGGCTTTTATCGCAACGACAATCGCTGGAACGTTCTCTACAGGGTCCTTTGGCGGCTTACTAATGCTGAGCCTAAAATTATGCAGATCGTCACGGACGATGACGTTTACGCACTTATGCAGATGGGTAAGTCGGTGACGCGCGACGCGCATAAGATGAAAGCGTTTGTGCGTTTTCGCGAAGTACAAGTGGACGGGGTGAGTTACTTCGTAGCCTGGCACCGTCCCGACCACTTGGTACTGCGCCTCGTAGCTCCGTTCTTCGCGCGGCGATTCAAGGCGTTGAACTGGACGGTTCTTACACCCGATGAATCGGTCACATGGGATCAAGAAGAGTTGACTTATCATCGCGGCGTACCGCGAAGTGCCGCTCCCGCGTCGGATGAATGGGAAGATGTGTGGCGTACGTACTATGCGAATATCTTCAATCCTGCACGTATCAAATTGAAGGCAATGAAAGCCGAGATGCCTGTCCGACACTGGGCGACATTGCCCGAAACGCAGGTGATTGAAGCAATGCTGCGGGACGCGCCTCAACGTCAGCAAACCATGATCGAGCGCAGCGAAGGGTTAGCTCAAAGTGCGCGAGACTACTTCCCCGTAACCGGTATCTCAATACACGATACTGTTCCCTCGCTCGCATCGCTAGCGGCCGCGGCTCAGAAGTGCCGTGCCTGCAATCTTCATTGCCACGCCACGCAAGTTGTTTTTGGTTGCGGATCAAGCGCATCGCAACTCGTGTTAGTGGGAGAGCAGCCGGGTGACCAGGAGGACCTAGCGGGGGAACCATTCATTGGGCCTGCCGGAACAGGTGACTGATCTCCACATGGGTTGCCGCAAAATTTTGCTTGATTGCGATGTGATTGGCGCGTCGGTTCACAGCAAACTGGCCAATCACAAAAATCTTTGGGATTGATATTCTAGGTGGCCGCGCGCCGAATTGGTTTTGGTAGAGTTCGGGTGGTCGAGGAGTGGAGCGGGCGCAAAGCAAGTTGCATGCGAAAACAAAAGTAAAGAGGAAATTCTACTTCGATGAAATTTTCGCTCGAAGGACAGAGATCCATCCAGGTTCGCGAA
>JAYVHC010001019.1:0-3054 GCA_043771575.1 Planctomycetia bacterium | reverse complement strand
TGAGAACGAGTTACTGAGGGAAGCGAGGTCGTTGATGCCGTTGTTGCCATTCGAAGAAATCGATCTTCTGATTGTCGATCGTATTGGCAAGAACATCAGCGGGGCCGGCATGGATCCCAACGTCATCAACCGCAGTATTCATGGATACAATAGCTTGCCGATGCGCGGCGATCACACGGCTCCTTTCATTCGTCGCATCTTTGTTCGGGGGCTGTCGCCTGAGACTCATGGCAATGCGATTGGCATCGGCATGGCAGACGCCACAACGAATCGATTAGTGCGCGAAATGGATATGAACAAGACCAGCATCAACTCGCTCACCGCGTTGACACCGCAGAGCGCAAAGATACCCATCGCGTTTGCTTCCGATCGCGAAGCGATGGAACGGATGTTGCAAACGTTGCCTTTAAGCAACTCGCTGGGAGCTCGAATCGTCCGAATCGCAGATACCTTGTCAGTGGTTGAAATGGAAGTGTCTGAGCCCCTATGGAATATTGTAGAAACTGATAAGAATTTGAATGCCGTGAGCGGCCTCAGAGATCCTAGCTTCAATGCTGCAGGAAATCTCGACTAGTCCACTGTCACACTCTCCTCAAGGATCGAGCCCAAGTGACTTCTCGCTGAACACCACCACCGGAGACAGACGATCTAATGTTTCGCTTGGTAATTGCAAGCGAAATTGAGCCTGAGGCGCCAGCCGATTTCCGCTTAAACGATTTTGGAGATCGGCTAGCGTCTCGGCGAGCAGGACCCACTCTAAAATGCCCCAAAATTTGGGCTAACTAAAGACCAAAAAACACTGGCGAAAGCTGGCCAACGTTGCACACTTGAGTTACTCAGTTGCACCTGGCTGTTGTATTGGTTCCTGAATTTCTGGAGTCGAAGGAGCAGGTACTTCGCTTGCTGGCGGATCGGTCCGCTTGTGCTCATAGAACTGAAGCAAGTCAGAAAAGGATCGCAATGGTACCGTGCCTTCGACCATATCCTTGGTGATTGGAGCCTTGGGTTTCTTGCTGGTCACGATGATTGGCTGGCTGGATTGGCCCCTGCCACCCTCGCGCTCACGTCCACCGCGTGGGCCACCACGCTGTTGACCGCGACCGCCACCTTGCCCGCCACCCTGGCTTCCACCAGAACGACCGCGACCCCCACTGCTGCCCGCTCCACTGAAATTGCCCGGTTGATTGCCATGACCTGCAGGCTGCCCTACGCGTTGTCCCTGGCCTCCTCCCTGGCCGCCATTTCCCTGACCCTGGCCACCAGCCCGCTGTTGACCTTGGCCGCCCTGACCTTGGCCGCCCTGACCTTGGCCGCCTTGAGATTGGCCGCGACTGTGGCTGCCCTGACCTCGTTCAGGTCGGCCGCCACGCTGGTTTGACTCGGCGCGTTCGGCAGATCGTTGGGCGGCACGCTGCGCTTCAGCTTTTTCGATCGCTTCGCGTTGAGCTGGCGAAATGGCAGTCATCGCAACCCGACGTTTCTTGGAATCGACGGCCACCACCCAGGCTTGAACCAAGTCGCCGACCTGTACGCATTGATGCGGATCTTCAACAAAATTTGGCGACAGTCGGCTGATGTGAATCAAGCCGCTGCACTCAGGCCCGAGCTCGACGAAGGCACCAAAATCAGCAACGCCGACCACGACCACCCACAGGCACATGCCCGGCTCGAGAGTTTCGAGCGTCGGCATCGTTTGTTGCATTGGAACTGGGGTACGGGTCAACCGATTATCGACGAACGGATCCTGCAAGCAACTTGCAATCCAGCGCAGCCTCTCGCGACCGACTTGCCAGCCTCGCGCCAATTTTTCGATATCGATAGTCGACGCGGGAGCAGCCGTCGACGAGACGTTTTCCGGATACTCCGGTGCAACGTCTTGTAATTCAGCCGAAGCGGTTACGGTAACGGGAGCTTTCTCTGGTTCAGGGCTTTCGCGTGCATCGCCAGATTCCGCTGCAGTGACTTGAGCAATTACGTTATCAGCGATTGCATTGTCAGCGGTTTCTGACTCCGCAACTACTTCAGTTTGAAGCGCGTTCTCAGGCGGCGCAATGCTGGCCAACTCTTGCTCGGCCGCAACAGGCGTTGCAGACTGTACCGCATCCTGAGTTTCGTTCGCGATGGGTTCATTCAAACCTTGCGCAAACGGAGCGCTCACCCGAATAGGTGGTTCAGGCGTTACCGTGACAGGCGGAGGAGGAATGGGTCGACTCCAGCCGACAGGCGCGGCCGGTGGTTGCACAAGCTCGGTGTTCTGGATCAAACGTTCGGCCAGCTTGTAATCCTCTGGATGGATGGCGGTCGCGTCCAGGGTATTAGCACTCTCAAAGACTCGCAAGAACCCGATCGCTTGACGGCTGCTTGCTTCAGCCCAGTCAGTTACGGCGGCAAACAGATCATCGCGGCTGTGAATTTTGTCTTGCGCGATTGCGCGCATGATCTGATCGGCTTGAGCGCGACCCACACCGGGTACCGCCATCAGTTCTTGCATGCTCGCCGACAGAACGTCGATCCCTCGCCGACAAACACAATCCGCAATCGTTTCAGTGACCAACTTTTTGAGCGGTTCGGCAGGCAGTTCGCGCTGGTAGCTCCCTAAACGCAGGCGGCTCGCATCCAGCTTTACCATCTCGCATAATGGATCTTGCAATCGTCGTGCGATCCAAATCGTAGCGCGATCACGCCGATTGTGTTCAGGCAATTCCTGCAGTGCAATGCGACTGGCCGCATAAGCTTCCGCACCGCCTCGATCGACCATCGTCCAACGCAGGCCGCTGTCGGCACTTTGGTTGACTAATTCGCGAAGCGTGTGAACCAGAAACCGCCGAGCTGGCCCGTTCGTAAGCGCGACCAACGTGACTTTGAAGCGATGCGCTAACTCGCCCAAACGCACAACGTTTTGAGTCACGACTTGCGGCTGCGCAGAACAGGTAATTTCATCGGTCTGCAAAACGCGACCTTTAACATCAATGATTGCAACCGAAGAAGTCTTGGGACCTACGGCATCGATTACCAAAATGCGATGGCCACGCACCGGTCGCTGTTGCAGTTGCT
>JAYVHC010001018.1:0-5964 GCA_043771575.1 Planctomycetia bacterium | reverse complement strand
TTCGCGAACTTTACCGCAAGTTCGATGCCCAGAAAAAAGTTCTGAGGGCGTTCGCTAGCTGCGGCTTGGAGGAAAAGGCCTTTGCCGGACCCGACTTCCAATTCGACGGTTGCGCCGCAAGGCACCAGTTGACTCCAAGACGCGGCGTTTGCGAGTACATCGAACGCTTGCCTATCCGCAGTTCCAGAATCGCGTTTGATCAATTCGTTCTCCCAATCATAAATTCTTAGGACTAGCTGCACAGCGCCACATGGTTGCTCAGTACAAACCCGAAGCGCAAGCCAGTGAATGATTGCGAGGATTCACTCGCTTGCGCTTCGGGCTCGTATTCCTCATGTTTGGGTTGCCAGTACGGGTTGCCGTACGGGTTGCCCACACGGCACCTATTTTAGCTGACCTGCTAGCGGTGTGAAGCGATAACGGCTGGCGAGGATGCAACCAATACGCAGAAACTGCCAACTACGCGAGCAGCGTATGGTCGTAGCGATTTTCATTCTGCCTTGAATCAATCTTCTAGGTTTACACCGACTCGCGAGCGTTCCCGTCCTTTGTTTAGGTCGATGGAAGAAACAGATAGTATGCGAAGATCGCATCCTATTTGCCTACGCTTGGACAGGATGTCCAATGAACTAGCTAGCATTGCCTCGCAACGCTGGCCGCATCGAACGTGAATCAAGGAGGATCGACGTGAAAAAATTATGGTTTTCGAACCTAGCAACGATGCTGGGCTGCCTTTGCACTACTACCGCCTTTGGCCAATATCCCGGTGCCTATGGCTCTCTGGCTCCAAGTGCCTTTCCAGTTCAGTACCAACAACCGCCGATGAGTCCCCAGGCATTTCCTCAAGCAGGCGCACTTGGTCAAATGGCTCCCATGCAGATGGTGCCAAATGTAGGCATGCAACCCGGGTGGTATGGGCAACCCAATCCGACATTTCAGCTGGTTGGAGCTCAAGAAGGAGGCCATTCAGCCCCTCAATTTGTAGCGCCACAAAATCCGATTCCACAGAACATTGTACCCGCACCTCTACCGATGCCAGGTAATGGGCAATCGATTTTGGAAGGCGGCGAACCGATGCCGCGTTCCATGCATGGGCCGGTTCAAAATCAAGGGCAGACCCAGCCTTATCAATCCGCGCCCAATTCGACTATGATCAATCCTGTCTATGGACAGTCCATTGCACCCGGATGCACGAGCTGTGGATCAGCACCGCTAACTGAGTCCTACGCATACCCAACGAATGGCCCTCAGTATGGCACCCAGTATGGCACCCAGTATGGTGCTCAGCCGTGCCAGCAATCTTACTCGTCTCAGTTTGGCTCGCGCATTGCCAACTCTGCACGAGGTTCGTTTTTCACGGGGATGCCAGCGGGAGCGAAGCCTTACTTTGGCGGTGGCGGCGTTTTGTTGTTCCATCGCGTCGACGACACCAATGTCAATCTGACTTACGACCCTGCCAATAATCCATCGGGCAATATACTTGGTACGCGGGATGCTCGCTCTGGACTGATGCCCGGCTTCGAAGTTTTCTTGGGGCGCTATTTCAACTGTGGCCGCAACGCGGCCATGATCAGCTACTGGGGACTATTCCCAGCTGACCAGATGGCGACCGTGACGACTAACGGCGGCGTCGATTTGCGTTCACGCTATCACTTCACCGATGTGTCGATGCCCGCCGTAGGTGCTTATCCACAGGACTCGGTCTACAACTGGTACGATGATGCACGCGCACATCGAATTGATCGCAGCAGCAGTTACAACAACGTCGAAGGCAATTTGCTGGGCTTCATGACCGGCGGCGCAGCCCGTTCGTTTTATCTACCAACCGCGGGAACAGTGTTCTCCGGAGTACGCGGTGCTCAAGGTGGATTTGGTAGTGGATTGGGTGGCGGTGGTTGCGGCTACTGTGGCGGATCGGGCTGCGGCGTTTGCGGTGGAAGCCAAAGCAATTGCGGAACTGGCAATTGTGCGCAGGGTAACTGCGGAAGCTGCAATGCTTGCGCTCCAACCCGCTATGCGACCGGTCCGTGCTGCTTGACTCCTGGCTGCGGCAGTCGTTTGAATATGACTTGGCTAGCGGGCGTGCGCTACTTCCGCTTCACCGACAATCTCGCCTACGCTGCTAGCCGAGCTGACACAACATTTGGCAACGGCAACGATGACATTTACTACAGTTCCCGCGTTGTGAACGACTTGGTCGGTGGGCAAATCGGTGGCATTATGAATTTCTGCGCTGGCAAACGTGCAAGTTTATATGCGTTGACCAAAATGGGCGTTTACGGAAATCATGCTCGCTTCAACTCGGATCTTGGAACACGCAATGACTCTGCCTATGTTTCCAGTGGTCCGTTCACGGGTGATAACTACATGATTTCTAGCAGCAAGACGGACGTCGCCTTCATTGGCGAATTGGGAACAGGAGTCAACTATCGTTTGACTCCAAAGTGGAGCGGCATCGTTGGTTACCGCGCGATTGCAGCCTCGGGAGTGGCGACGGCAGTTAATCAGCTTCCCATTCAGATGTCGAATCTTGGCAACGCTGCCAATTTCAACAACAACTCTTCGTTGATCCTCCATGGAGTCAACTTAGGAGCTCTCTACAACTACTAATGAGAGCTTCGGCGAATCGAGCGTAGGCAAATCTCTTTCGGAGACTCTTTCGTCGAAATCCTAGATTTGACGGCAGCGAAGTTTGATTTCGCTGCCGTTTTTCGTTTTTGCCAAATTGCGATGCTTGCCAAAATGCGCTCATCAACCTCGGCTTTTTCGCGGCGGCTGATAGTGGTATAGTCTGTTAGCAGCGCTATTCTAATACTCGCTATTTTGCAACAACTGATTCGAGGCTTTTCCATTGCAGCCATCTGATTCACCCACTAGAAATCCGGCCGCAAAGTGCGTGATCCGGCCGGCAACGGAAGCGGATTTACCCAATGTCCTGGCGCTCCTTCGCCCGTTTGTAGAACAGAGGAAATTGCTGCGCCGAACTCGAGCCGAAACGGCAGCACTCCTGGCGACCGGATTCGTTGCGGACCAGGAAGGTGAAATTGTCGGGTTTTCGTCCGTGGAGATTTATTCGAAGAAGCTCGCTGAGATTCAATGCCTGGCGGTCAAGGAAGGCTATCAGGGACAGGGACTGGGCAGCGATCTGGTACGTTGCTGCGTTGAGCTCGCTCGTGAACGCGGCATCATGGAAGTAATGGCGATCAGTAGCTCTGGAAAATTCTTACAGAACGTGGGTTTCGATTATTCCCTGCCTGATCAAAAGCGGGCGTTGTTCTATCAACTTCGCACTCGAGAGGAACTTTACCGAGAACGTGAAGGTACCGATGAATGACCGGCGCACGAGCTTGAATATGAACCCCTTCGCCTTTCAGTTCAATGTATTACGTTCTGCCTGGTACTTTTCGTTTTTCCTTTCTTCGTTTGGAAGCGCTCTCGCACAGCAGTCGCCAGCAACGCAGGTCTATGTAGATCCATCGTTGTGGAAAGGAGTCCTTGTACTGCAATCTGGCATTACTGCCAGCGATGGCGAAGTGAGCGCAACCGATGTGCAGTTGTTAGCCACGTCGCTTTTAAGCCAGGATGCACGCTGCTTGCTGGCCATCGACTCAGCGACAGCACAGTCGCCGGCGATCGACAAACTGTTAACCGATTTCGCAACCACAATCTTCCGAGTTGCTCCACAGCAAATCTCTGACAGCCTACAAAACGCTAGTGCGGTTGCGTCATGGGCAGCCTGTGAAGTGATTTGGATAGACACCGATGCAGCCACTTCACTGGCGATCATGCAACAGGACGAGGCCTCGCGTCAGCGGCTGATCCATTGCCTTCAAGAAGTGCTGGCGCGCGGTGGCTTCGTTAGAATTGGCGGAGATTTGAAATGGCTGGATAGCCGTGCGAACAAGGGCTCCGGTTTGCTGGCGGCGTGCCGCCTGAACGATCCGAGCGATTCTGCTGAAACGCAAGAACCCCTTCTGCATCTTGAAATGCCGCTAGGCGCTCGATGTGGCTTTGCAAAACGGCAGATGCTCAATCTGAGTGACAGCCCGGTAACTATTCGCATCGCGCCCACGACACATTACGCCACGGGGCTCACCGAAGTTCTTCAGAGTGGCAAATCGATCGACTGGGTCCAATGGCAACGCGCCTTACTTGAACGACAACAGCCAATGTTCCCTCGCCCTGAGCGCGTCGAGCATCGGTTGGCAGGTGGGGCGTTGGTCATCGGGGGCGGGGGTGGGATGCCGAATGAAGTGTGGCAGCGGTTCGTCGCATTGGCTGGCGGAGCGGATTCGCGGATAGTAATCCTGCCTACGGCGGTTGAAGACGCGACGGATGGTCCGACTTTCGAATCGCGGGTACTCAAGCAGGCCGGCGCTGAACACATCGTCACGCTGCCGCAAACCAAATTATCCGAAGTTGAACGCGAGGCGTTTCTCGCTGAGCTCGATAAGGCTACTGGAGTGTGGTTCGGTGGCGGCCGCCAGTGGCGATTCGTGGACGCTTACTGGGGCACGCCAGCTTGGGAGAAACTGCGAGATGTTTGTCAGCGAGGCGGCGTGATCGGTGGTAGCTCTGCCGGCGCGACCATTCAAGGCGACTTGCTTGTTCGCGGGGCACCAGCGGGTAATCACATTATGATCGCCGACGGCTATCGGCACGGATTGGGGCTCCTGCCAGGGGTAGCCATCGATCAGCATTTTTTACAGCGAAATCGCTTTCGCGAACTGGAAGGCTGCTTGGCTGAGCTCCCATCGATCTGCGGCATCGGCATCGATGAACAGACTGCCCTGATTGTTACTTCACCGGATCAATGCGAGGTCGTCGGTACTGGTTCGGTGTGGCATTACCCGAGCTACGATACGACGAATGATCTCAAGCCAGACAGTGCGACACGTTCAGCCCTTCGACAAGAGCACAAATCCGGCAGCCAGTTTTCCCTCGTTCCAAAGTAACTTCGCGTCCAGAGATCCTATCGGATATGAAGGAACGGAGTTAAGAATACTATCTCTCACTCAGTTCGTCGGCGGCAACCCGCTTAATTTTGTCGACCCGTCAGGGTTAATGTGGATTCTGCCGGGTGAGGGACCACTTTTTGGAGACAATAATTATATTTTCCCTAAAGGGTTATTTCCGAAGCCTGGCCTTGCTTGGCCTCCGCACATTAGCCCTCCACCGTACGATTGGGGTCCATGCTGGCGCGAGGCCCGGAATGTCCCTCAATCCTGTGGTCAACACTATCACAATTGCACAGCAACTTGCAAGAAACTTTGGTTAAAGAAAAAGTGCCTCGCCGATTGCCAAAGGGCCAATGACTGCTGTGACCTTGCAGGCGCAGCAGAATTAGAAGACTGCGAGTTTCAGAATCGAATGAAAGGAACACTTTGTGAACATCGAACCAAACGAAAGAAGTGGAGACAAGAGCACAAAAAACTCGGATGCAAAAATGATTTCGATTCTGGAGTTCCGGTTATTCCCAATCAACCATACGATCCGAACATATTCTAGATGCGTCAGCCTCCAAATAGTCGCAGATACGGACTTCGCTTCCTTTTTGCCCAAATGACGATCGTAGCTATTTGCATAAGAGCTGGGCTTAGCTTCCCAAAATTTTCAGAAGCAATGTGCATACTCTACCTGTGGGTCATGTTGCTTCAATTCGCCAGTGTATTTACGTATAATCGTGCAGTATTTCTGCATCTGGGAACAATGATTGTAACCATCATTTTCCGGTTTGCCCCTTGCTATACAGATGAAATAGTCGATTGCTGGATTGCACCATATCTACTAGCTGAAGCTGCATTAGTCGGTCTCTTATTATCAATTGTATTTCTATGCATTGGCGCGATTTGGAAGTGGATAGTTGTTCAAAAACGTAGTGACTGAGTCGAGCACTTCGGAAACGGAAAAATAGTTTCCACGCAGTTGATTGTTATGGCATGCGATTGGCTAAGGGGTTTAATT
>JAYVHC010001017.1:0-2920 GCA_043771575.1 Planctomycetia bacterium | reverse complement strand
CTCGCGAAGAACTATGCCGCGATTTTGCATTTCCTGTCTTAATGTGGCAAGCCAAATACGAGGGACCCTATTTGATGGGCACCAGTATCGCGCGCCCGTTGATCTCCAAAGTTTGTCTCGACGTAGCTGCAGAAGTCGGCGCAGAAATTTATGTTCACGGCGCGACAGGTAAGGGAAACGATCAATGTCGTTTTCAGTTAGCCGCAGAAGCATTGCGACCCGACATCCGAGTTTATGCGCCTTGGCGCACCCAAGAGTGGCGCGATTCTTTTCCAGGTCGAACCGAAATGATCAATTTCTGCGAAAAAAAGAACATACCCATCAAGGCGTCGGCGAAGAAGCCGTATAGCTCCGATGAAAATGTGCTTCATATCAGTTATGAAGCTGGCGAGTTAGAAAAGCTCGATGTGTGTGGTGTCGACTTGGTTGACTTCACCATGACCTGTAGCCCGCAAGAGGCGCCTGACAAACCTGAGGAAGTTACCATCGGTTTTGAACGCGGCGTGCCCACAACGGTAAACGGCAAGAAGTGTTCGGCGCTGGAAATCGTCGAGTCTTTAAACAAAATCGGCGGCCGCAATGGCGTAGGCCGCATCGACATGATTGAAAATCGATTTGTGGGCATGAAGAGCAGGGGAGTGTACGAAGCGCCCGGCATGACGCTGCTATACGAAGCCGCTGCACAAATTGAACAACTAACACTCGACCGCGATTTGACGCATCTTCGCAATACGCTCAGCCCGGTGATCGCCGAGATGGTTTACTACGGTTACTGGTACTCAGCCAAGTTTGATGCTCTGACTGCCTTCATTCGCAAGAGCCATGAAGTCGTCACGGGCGACGCGACCTTGAGACTTTACAAGGGCAACGTGATCGCAGTCAAACGGAGCAGCCCGAATAGTCTGTACGACGAAGGCATCGCCACGATGGAAGCCGGCGGAACCTACAACCAAGATGATGCCGAAGGATTCATTCGTATCCAAGGTTTGCCCTATCGCGTACAAGGCAAGCATCGCAAGTTTGGCGTGTAACTAGCGTATCTTGAATAGCTCGGGATCGAATGGAATCGATTCGTTGCCATTGGGAGTGATGCTCGCATCAACAATCGCAGCCGGCAAATCGACGGACAACCAAGCTGGTTCTCCATTTGCAAAAACTGCTGCTGCGCCATCGGCGTGTGTGCCACCGATCGTGTCGGGCCCTGGCGCACCGATGCGCGAATTCATCTTGGAAATATCGATATCAAACGGCTTCGACCAATCGTTCATCAAGTTATCTGTTTCAACGACGAGTAAAGTTCGATCGAGCCCATCGGAGACCTGTGCTGGTTTCAGCGGACCAGTTTTGGGGAACAGAGTCCCCGCACCTGTGATCAACACATAATTTGCTTGGGAGCTACTCGCACCGCTGCCAGGACTGATATACACGTTTGGGCACTGCGCGATCAGGGGTGCGTTGGCTGCTGAATCCCATGCCTCATTGAGGTTGAAGTTCGCATGCAAACTTGATTCCTCAAGGTAGGGCAGCAGCAGGACTCGCCAACTATACAACGGTTTGCCCGCCGCGTCCGTTACCACGGGAGTTGGATAGGTTCCGTGGTCAGCGGCATAGGCGTTGAGCGCTCTAGCGATGCGTTGCAAGTTGCTCATGCACGCGATTGCATCGCGACGAGCCTTTAGCCCTTTGAAGGTCGGCCAAAGCCCAAAGAGCATGACTGCCGAGAATAGGATGATACCCAGCGTTAGCCCGCCGGTGCGGAGCGCGAACATCTTGAATTCGGGTCTCGCCTTCAGCTGATTGGTGGGTACGAAAGATGAACCGATCGGGGCGGCAGCATCGGGTTGTTTACCAGGAGGCTCGGGGACAGTAATCATTTTTCCACAACCCACACACGGCCCTTTTTGGCCAGCTAGCTCTTCCAGCACCAGTGTCTTCTTGAAGCAATAAGGACAGGTAAATTGAAAAGGCATCTTCTAGAACTCAAACTTGGGTGGAAAAGTCGCACGTTATGTCAACTACAATGTAGTCTATACCATTAACAGGGTCACCTACTTCGTCCAATAGCCTCCGCGTTGTAAAGCAAGTTGTGCAGTAGGGCAGGGGAGGGGAGGGGAGTGAAGAATCTCAACAGGCGAGTTTCATGCGTGCAGTGGTACAACGCGTTTCCGAAGCGTCCGTAAAAGTGGCCGGACAATGTGTTGGTTCGATTGGTACAGGCCTAGTGGTGTTGCTGGGCGTGCAAAAAGGCGACAGCGCCCAGGATGCCGACTACATCGCTGAGAAGATCGCTGGGTTGCGAATTTTTCCGGATGACCAACAACGCATGAACCTGAGCGTAGTAGACGTTGGGGGCAGTGTTCTGATGATCAGCCAGTTCACTTTGTTGGGAGATGTTCGCCGAGGCAGACGACCGAGTTTCACTGACGCGGCCGAACCTGAAATGGCCGATCAGTTATACGAACACTGTAATCGTCAACTTCGACTGCATGGCGTGACGGTTGCCACCGGTATCTTTCGCGCTGACATGCAGGTGCAGCTGATCAACGATGGCCCCGTTACCATTTTGCTCGATAGCCGAAAGTTGTTTTGAGTCGCTGCTAAGGTGGGGAGACATTTTTGCATATCTCCTTCTCAGAGCGTGGGACGGCATGTGTGAAGACGGCCACCGTCTGGCGACGGTAGCTACGCTCGCCAGAGCGTGGATGAAGTCTGCGTGGCCCACCTTTAGCAAGGCGAGCTCGGAGAGCTGTTCTTGGCTGAGTAACAAGTGTGTATTGGTCGCGTCTGCGTTTCACTACACTGCACATAGGAAGTTGCCAAGCGGGGCAGGGAAGGGCGCGCAGATTAGGTATGAGAGGGCGGGGCTAGCGCACCCACTGCTCGCCGCGCTTCAAGATAATGCTGAGCAATTCTCTGGCGG
>JAYVHC010001016.1:0-2697 GCA_043771575.1 Planctomycetia bacterium | reverse complement strand
AGCCGATCCCCGGATAGCGCGGCAGTGTTCCAGGTTACGTCGCCGATCACTTGCAGCGAAGCCAGCTCATGATGTTCTTGCGGATCGGTTGCGACTAAGACCACCGAGCCATTTTCGGCGGTGATGACTAGAGTATCGCCGATGAGTAGTACTTGTCCGTGCCGATAGCGACCTTTTTTCCAGGTTCGCTTGCCAGTTTCCAGGTTAACGCATTCCAAGATACCATCATTCAATCCATACGCGTGGCCATCCTTGATCACACAAGAGGTGAATTTCGTTCGCAGGACACCTTCTGCCTTCCAAACCGTTTCCGCTGACCAAGCAGACTCGTTCTTGGAAATCTTCAATAGCACCGCACCGCCTCCATATCCTTTGGAGAGAAACACATGCGAGTCGTCGACTACGATCGGCTGCGATACACTCGCATCGCCGTTGCTATGGCTTGTCCATTTCATTGACCATAATTCCGCTCCGTCGCTGATCGCATGCGCAGCCACTGTCGCTTCGCTGATGTAAAGAATTTGAGGCTGGCCCAGCAGCGTAGCAGCGACTGGTGTTGAGTAACTGATTTGATGATTGCCTGCTCGCCAAATTTCCTGACCGGTTTTGGCGTCCAGTGCCACCAACGAATGCAGTTTAGAGGTTGCGGCTCCGCCGAGCGGGATGATAACTTTGCCTTCAACAACGACAGGCGATGCACTGCGTCCCCAGGCAACCGAGGCCTCGAAGTCTGCTTGCGTTGCCCGCGCCGCCTTGAGCGTATCAAACGACCACACGAGCTCGCCGGTGCGCATGTCCAAACAAACAAGTTCACTCACAGCCGACTGTGCGTAGATACGGCCTTCGTAAATCGTTGGAGTCGCGCGCGGACCGGTGCCCCCCATCGGATTGAAGTGTAGCCCTGGAATCGCGTAATGCCACAGTAATTGGCCAGAGTTCGCGTCATAGCAACTAACCCATTCCTCGTGCTCACGCTGCTCCATCGTGTACGCGGCGTTTCCTTGAACGGCGAAACCGGACCAGCCGTTACCGATTGGTTGCTTCCAAGCGATTTTCGGTGGATGTTCAGCCCAATTGTTCTCGACTTGAACGGCTGTCAAAGTTGAATTTGCATGCGGCCCCAAGAATTGTGGATAATCCGTATTTCGCGGCGCAAAAAAAGCATCATCGGTCGATGCCGCGCCTTGCGAGTCTGGCAGCGCAGCTGCTTTGTTCCATCGCCAGACAAACTTAGGCACGATTTCCGAATCGACACGATCAAGACGGTAAAAGGCTAGGAGCACAGCACCGACGGCGATCGGTGCCAGCAAAGCTGTCAACCAGACGCTTGGACGGGTCGTCAGAATCAACCCCAAGAGGCCCATAATCCAGGCCGCCAAAAACAACATATAGGACACCACATTGAGGAATCCGAAGTCATACACTTCGGCTCCGAAACGCATCCAAACTAATCCCATGAAGCAACTCGCAGACAGCGCCCAAGGTGCAAACCGCCACCACGCCAACTTCTTGTGCTCAGGCTCAAGTTTGCTTTTAACGACGCTATCGCTCACACTAAATCCCCTTGTGTTTCGACCGGCAGACTAGGGTAAGTTTAACACGCTCGCATTACGCGTGAACGCAGAGTTTAGCCAGTCTTGTAATGCCACAGTTAAAGTCTACGATACATGTCCTTATTCGCCTACGGCACGCAATTTCTTGTATGTTTAGGCCGTCAGAAAAATTTGGATCCAGAAACAAATATTGCCCGATGTCCGACGGAAAAATCGCCAGTGAATTAGCCAAGCTTCGCAGCAACATGGAGCTGGCTGTATTGGGAAAACCTGAGGTTGTCAAACTGGTCGTCGTGGCGCTCTTGGCCGGAGAGCACATCCTACTGGAAGATGTTCCCGGCGTTGGCAAAACGCTTATTGCAAAAGCCCTGGCGCGCAGCATAGCAGGCAAGTTCACGCGACTTCAATTTACGCCAGATTTGCTTCCGAGCGACATTACCGGCAGTAGTATTTACAACGCGTCAAGCGGCGCGTTTACCTTTAACCCGGGACCAGTTTTCGCGAATGTGGTTTTAGCGGACGAAGTGAATCGGGCGCCACCGCGGACACAAAGTGCCTTGCTGGAGGCAATGGGTGAAGGGCAGGTTAGCGTTGATGGCCAGACGCATCTGCTGCCCGATCCTCAACTGGTGATTGCGACACAGAATCCATTCGAGTTTGAGGGGACCTATCTACTGCCTGAAAGTCAGCTCGATCGATTCCTGCTACGGATCACTGTGGGCTATCCCGAGCGCAAGTTTGAACGCGAGCTGCTGCAGTCACATCGCTCGGGCGAACCAGTAGATAATTTGCAACCAGCGATTTCTTTGCAACAGATTTTGGATGCTCAGAGCTACGTGCGTAGTATTACGTTCGAAGCTTCACTAGTCGAATATTTGCTAGACATTGTTCATGCGACGCGCGAGAACGACGCTGTTCAAGTTGGCGTGAGTACACGCGGTGCTTTGGCATTCTTCCGAGCTGCGCAAGCCCGCGCCGCAGTTGAGGATCGCGACCACGTGATTCCGGACGACATCAAGCAACTTGCCATATCGGTTTTGTCTCATCGAATTGTGCCGCGCGGGATGTTGCCTGGAGCAGACCGCCGGAGTGCCGAAGATGTGATCCGCAAACTCTTACAAAATATCAGAGTTCCAACATAGAC
>JAYVHC010001015.1:0-2086 GCA_043771575.1 Planctomycetia bacterium | reverse complement strand
TCGCTTTTAACTGGTGAGAGTATTCCCGTTGCGGGGAATGTCGGCGAGTCGGTGGCAGCGGGAACGATTAATGTCACGGCTCCGATCGAGGTACTTGTGCAAGCGGTCGGCAGAGAGAGTCGGATGGGTCGAGTAATGCAATCGGTCGAATCGGCTGCAGCGGAAAAGACGCCCATCGTGCAATTAGCAGATCGCATCGGAGGAGTATTTGTCGTGGTTGTCACTGCGCTCGCGGGACTAACATTTGCTGTGTGGTTGCCCTCAGGACTGGGCGTAGCGACTTCGCATGCGACGTCGTTGTTGATTGTGGCTTGCCCGTGCGCCCTCGCTTTAGCAACTCCGCTGGCAATTGCTGTCGGGCTTGGGCGCGCGGCTAAATGCAACGTGCTCATACGCGACGGTCAGTCGCTGCAGAAACTCGCGACCGGCGGGCGCATGTGGTTGGATAAGACTGGCACACTAACCGAGGGAAGACAACGGGTGAGTTCGTGGCTGGGGTCGGATCGCGGACTGCAGTTAGCTGCGTCGATTGAACGCAGGTGTGTTCATCCGGTGGCAAGTGCCGTAGTACGCGAAGCCGAGCTGCGAAAGTTGCCAATAGATGAAGCTGGCAAGCTCGAAAAAGCTATCCGGGGAGGCGTGCTGGGATCGGTAGGTGAATTTCGAGTGGCGATCGGCAATTTGGAATTTATGCGCTCGCAACAGATAGCCGTCCATCAAGAATGGCTTAGATTAGTGACTAGGTCGCTTGCACAAGGTGAATCGCCACTTTTGATTGCGGTTGATGGCGAGATCTGTACGTTACTTGGGCTGTCTGACCCACTGCGCAAGAATGCTCGTGAAACGATTGCCACCCTTGAGCGAGATGGTTGGACAGTGGGAATACTTTCAGGCGATCATCCAGAGATTGTAAATCGAGTGGGAGTTCTATTGGGCCTTGCGGCGAAAGATTGTCGAGGCGGTTTGTCCCCGGAAGCGAAATTGAATATCGTGCGTAATTCGCATTCACAATATCCCGTTGTCGTAATGGTTGGCGACGGAGCCAATGACGCGGCAGCTCTGGCTGCTGCAGATGTTGGCATCGCGGTCCGAGGTGGGGCTGAAGTTAGTCTTCAAGCTGCGCCGGTGTATGTTGCTTCGGGCCAATTGACGAGCATCCATAATCTAATTATCGGTGCACGGCGCACCCGTCGAGTGATTTATGCAATGTTTGCTGTCTCACTAAGTTACAACTTGTTAGCGGTCACGTTAGCCATGGCGGGGTTGGTTAGCCCGCTGGCCGCAGCCTTGCTGATGCCGATCAGTTCGGTAAGCGTGTTAGCAATTGTGCTAGCTGTACCTACGTTTGAGGAGTTGAAGTCATGAGCGTGATTTATGTGGCATTGCCAATCGCGTTGCTACTCGGAGCGGCAGGTATGTTCGCTTGCATCCGTTGCATTTGCGATGGCCAGTACGAAGATCTTGAAACACCACCGATTCGTATTCTGATCGATGACGAACGAGCCCTTTCTCAGTCAGAAGAGCTGACGTCGAAGTAGAGTTTTTTACAGCCTTTGCGCAGCCCAGCTGCATTTACTTCATGATAACGAGTCGAATCCTGATGAATTCCAACAACACTTTCTCGAATAAACGAGCGCACTTTTTTCGGTTGTCAATGCTGCTCTACTTGCCGGCGCTCAGCGTTATTGCGCTGGGCGGCTGTCGTGCAGAGCGTAAAGTTGAGTTTGAGCCAAATATGGTATTTGCAAAAAGCTTGGAGATTCAATCGGGTTCCTCAATGAAAGTCGCGCTTGAGCAGACTCAAGTGGCGCTCAAGCGCATGTTCGGAACGCCTACCGATCTGCGCGTGCCCGCGTCACTTATGTCGGAGGAATACGCTGATCTGATCAGTCTTGATCGTGTGAAAGCAGCTGGTCACGTGGACACCGGTGTGGGCTTGTACGAAAAGCACTGTGCAACCTGCCACGGAATTGTAGGCAACGGGCGCGGCACAACGGCAGCGTTGCTGGACCCGTATCCGCGAGACTATCGGGCTGGTAAGTTCAAATTCAAGAGTACTCCCCGCAGCGTTAAGCCGCTTCGCGAA
>JAYVHC010001014.1:0-5587 GCA_043771575.1 Planctomycetia bacterium | reverse complement strand
CACTGGCATTGGGTTTGCAATGCAACCTGGTGATGTGGCGATTCGATGTAACTTCTGTACCATCGACGCGCAGGGTAACATCTCGGATCGCAGAGCAGGGCGGATCAGCAGCGATGAGAGCGCGCCGCTGGCGATTTCACTGCGGCAGATCAAAATTCCTGGCATTGAGATTTTCGTGGAGCCAGTAAAGGAACATCGCTTTGTCGTTGTCTTCCGTGGTCCGGGCTTGGCGGGTGATGTCAAAGACACGGATCCGCAAGCCACGGGTGTCCCGCCGCTCGATCCAGTTGCGGAGGACGAAGGTAGTCGCAAAACCGCCGAAGTGGCCAAAGAGTTTCTTAAACAAGCCAGGCAGATTCTGAAGAACGAGAAGAAAGCCAACTGCCACACGATGCGTGGCTTTGCGTCGCGACCTGACTTGCCGTCGTATGAAGAAGTTTATGGTTTGAAGGCCGCAGCGATCGCCGTGTATCCGATGTACAAGGGTCTCGCGCGTTTGGTCGGCATGGAGATTATCGGCCATGCCACGACGCTCGACGAACAGATGTCAACATTGAAGAGTGTGTGGGATGATTACGACTTCTTCTTCATTCACTTCAAATACACCGATAGCACGGGCGAAGACGGTAACTTTGCCGAAAAGGTTAAGCGGACAGAAGAGGTCGACGCCGCAATTCCGGCCATCACTGTGCTAAGGCCCGATGTGCTGATCGTGACCGGCGACCACTCGACGCCAGCGTTCTTGAAGGGGCATAGTTGGCATCCGGTGCCCACGCTGCTGGTAAGCGATTGCTGTCGACCGGACCATCACACCAGTTTTGGAGAAACCACCGCGATTACGGGCGGGTTGGGACAATTCGAAGCGCAATACTTGATGCTGCTCGCGCTTTCGAACGCTGGGCGTATGGGCAAGTTTGGGGCGTAGGGACGATTTGGAATCGAGCTGGAATCGCGACGCGGGGTGTCGCGGCACACTTATGTGATCGAGGCGCAACATGGAAACCTGTTTTGATCTGCCATGTCCGCCATTACCTAAGCTGGCAGCTCGGCGGGAAGATAGTCACAAAGGTGACTTTGGACATGCGCTGTTCATCGGTGGCAGTCGCGGGATGAGCGGTGCGATTGCGATGGCGGGATTGTCGGCGCTGCGGACTGGGGCAGGTTGGGTGAGCTTGGCGGTGCCCGATCGTTGCCTCGAAACCGTAGCCGTGGTGTCGCCCTGCCTGATGATGGTTCCATTGGACTCTGATTCGCAGGGTCGTATCTCGGTGCAAGCGATCGAACAGCTTGCACCTTGGTTCTCGAAAGCGAGCTGCATAGCAATCGGTCCTGGTATGGGGCGCTCGCGCGAGTTGCAACTGCTGATGAGCAAATTGCTGCGCAAGGCCACCTGTCCGCTCGTGATCGACGCGGATGGGTTGAATAACTTGGCGGAATCCGGTGGCTGGCCGCTGAAGACCAAGCAACCGGTGGTGATCACGCCTCATCCCGGCGAGTGGGTGCGGTTGAGCGGTATCGCAGCAACAGATCGCGACGCCCAATGTCGTATGGCAATTCTTTCAGCCAGCAAGTTTGAAGCGCTGACCATCGTTCTGAAGGGTCATCGAACTTTGATTACCGATGGCAGGTCGGCGGTACTCAATGCGACCGGAACACCCGCTATGTCTGTGGCGGGTAGTGGCGATGTGCTGACGGGTGCTATCACCGGGCTGATCTGCCAAGGGCTCACTCCGCGCGATGCGGCTCATTTGGCGGTCCACGTGCATGGCCAGGCTGCCGAGGCGGCGCAGCGTGCGAATGGGACTCATGTCGTCTTGCCGACGGAGCTGATTGAGTTTTTTGGAAAGGTGTTGGCCGAGCGCATTGAATCGTAGTTCAGGCAGCCTGCCTGAACGATTCTGAGCCGTCCGGTAGGCAGCCCAGGCTACGGTAAGGACCCTTGCAGTGATGGCGGGTTTCGACGAAAGTTGTGGGTAGTTTATCGAGCCCATTTGTTGTTACTGCACACTCTCAGCCGACCTTTGTCATTGATGCCACGACTAATTCACAGTTTGAAGGACTTTCCAGACGTGTTGCGTGGTGGCGCGGTGGCGATCGGTAACTTCGACGGAGTGCATCGCGGCCACGAGCAATTGGTTCGTGAGTTGGTCGCACAGGCACATAACATTGCGGCCCACAACATTGCGGCCCAGACCACGCCGGCGATCGTGTTCACATTCGACCCGCCACCGATTGCGATTTTGTCTCCCATGCGGGCACAATCAGCACCGCTGACCGGCATTGCCCGCCGCGCCGAACTGCTACACAAGCTCGGAGTCGATTTAGTGGTCGCTTATCCAACAGACATGGCTTTGTTGCGATTGTCGGCGGAAGAATTCTTTCAGAAGGTGCTGCTGGATACGTTCGCTGCGCGAGTCATTGTGGAGGGGCCAAACTTTCGCTTTGGTCATGATCGGTTGGGGGATGTCGCGATGCTAGGTCGACTGTGTGAAACCAACGGATTGTCGTTGGCGATTGTGCCAGCGGCGATTGACGAAGCGGGTATGATCAGTAGCACGCGTGTTCGCGAACTAATCAACGCAGGCAACATCGTTGGGGCGAACGAACTACTTACGCAGCCGTACCAGATCGTGGGCCAGGTCGGTCATGGGGCGGCGCGCGGTCGCACCATCGGAGCGCCGACTGCAAATTTGACCAACATCCGGGTCCTTGTGCCGCCCCACGGCGTGTATGCGGGTTGTGTTCCCATGGGAGAGCACGTGTATCCGGCCGCGATTCATGTTGGCCCCAATCCAACTTTTGACGACGTTTCAGTGAAAGTGGAGGTGCATTTGATCGATTGGCATGGCGAGTTGTACAATGCACAGCTTCCCTGCACCTTCTTAGAGCGATTGCGAGAAGTGCGGAAGTTCTTGTCACCTGCCGAACTGCAGAGCCAAATCGCCAGCGATATCGAATCTTGCCGGGCGATTTTCAAGAAATATGTTGCCGAGGGCCGATGAGGGCCAGGCGTGCGGTTGTCAAGTGATCTTTTTTCAAGCACCATATGTGCTTTACGAACCCAACACCCAAAGCAGCATCGGCCAAAATATGTCCTTGAATTGGGACCTTCTAGCGCAACGCATTCTCCCGCATCAACGATTCATTCTGACCAGTCACATCCGTCCCGATTGCGACGCACTCGGAAGCGAACTCGGAATGGCCGGCATTCTCAAGCAGTTGGGTAAAGATGTTCGTATCGTGAATGGCAATCCAACGCCACCCTCCCTATCGTTCCTCGATCCTTCGCAGGCGATTGAAGTGATCGGCGAGACCACTTCCCAAAGCGAGGTCGACGGAGATTGCCTGATTGTGCTCGACACCAGCGCTTGGGCGCAGCTAGGGCCGATGGGAGAAGTGTTACGCAAGTTCACAGGAACAAAGCTTTGCATCGACCATCACATTGGCGAAGATGATCTCGGCACAGAATTTTTCAAAGATACTAGCGCCGAAGCAACCGGTCACCTGGTCACCGTGTTGGCAGAAAAACTGAAAGTCAAGATTACCAAACCTATGGCGACAGCTCTTTATGCGGCGATAGCAACGGATACCGGCTGGTTTCGATTCGGTTCAACAACAGCGGCGACCTACCGCATCGCCGCCACGCTGCTCGATAACGGAGCGGTGCCTGCTGAAATTTACTCGGACCTTTATGAGCGCGATACGCTTGGTCGCTTACGACTTCGTGGACGCATTTTGGCTCGCACCGAACCGGAACTTGACGGACGGCTGATGCATACGTACGTGTTAGCTGAGGACTTTACTGACACCGGTGCGGTTCCGAGTGACACCGAAGATGCGATTAACTTGACACTGGCCGTTTCGGGAACGAAGTTTGCGGTGATTTTTGTCGAGCAGCTTAAGGGGGGATTTAAAATCAGTTTCCGCAGTCGCTGTAGCGCTGATTGCAATCAGGTCGCGCGCGAGTTCGGCGGCGGGGGGCACAAAGCTGCGGCGGGTGCGTTCGTCGATGGCCAGTTGCGCGATGTGCAGCAACGCGTGCTCGATGTAGTTCGCGCCGCGCTGCAAAACTTAGCGTGAGCGTAGGTGGCGCTCGCCCATGGCACTCACTTTAGTTGTAACTCGGACTAGCCTGCGTGCGCTAGCACTCGGTTTCCCATGAAATTGAAGAAACCGACGCTAGCGAGTGTGGGCTAATCAATTAAAGTGATTGCCTTTGGGCGTTTGCCGTCCGGTATGTGAAGGAGGATTCCATCGAAGAACCGGGCGTTTGCGCCGGCTCCGCTAACTAAACCCACCTCAAGCAGAATTTTGGACCGATGAAAGTAAAACGACTTCGCGAAGACTTCGTGGTTCGCGAGATGACAGAATTCCCCGTGCCGGGCGGACCGCATTCAACTTATCTGCTTGAAAAATCGGGGCTGGGCACACCCGAAGCGATTCAAGAGATCATCAAATGCTGGAACCTCTCACGCTCGCAGATCGGTTACGGCGGATTGAAGGATCGACACGCAGTTACTTCGCAAACGATTACGATTTATCGCGGACCAGAACGCGACATCGAGCAACGTAGTTTTACACTGACTTACATCGGTCAGGCTCCGCGAGAATTCGGCGCCAAAGATATTCAGTCGAATGCGTTCGAAATTACACTGCGTGGATTGCGAGCGGACAAGGTGGAAGCCATCCAGCAAGCTTGTTCGACGCTTGCCGCTGGCATACCAAATTACTTTGATGATCAGAGGTTTGGTTCGCGTGGAGCCAGTCGGCAATTCGTTGCGCAGCCGTGGTGTTTGGGCGATTATGAACGTGCCTTGTTCTTGATGATCGCGGAGGAAAATTCACACGACCGGCCGCGCGAGCGCGAGCAGAAAGAGATCTTACGCAAGCTCTGGGGCGATTGGATCGAGTGCAAACGCGTGCTGGATCGATCGCATCGTCGCAGCATCGTGACTTATCTATGCGACCATCCAACCGATTTTCGCCGAGCGCTTGCGTTGGTCCGTATCGACTTGCGGAGCATCTACGTCGCCGCGTTTCAAAGCCAACTTTGGAATCAAGTTGTCGCGCAGTGGTGGCGAAATCAATTGCCCGAGGACAAGCTGCTGAGAGTGCAGGGTGCGGGAAGTGAATTGGTGTTCCCAGCCAGCATGCACGCTGAGCTGGCTGCGAAAGCCCGTCGATTGCAAATTCCGTTGCCGTCGGCTCGGCAAAAGGATTGGGACTCAGAGATCGGTGGATTGCTAGACACCGTACTGACTCAGTACAGCATGCAGCGCCACGAAATCCGCTTGAAGTACCCGCGCGATACGTTCTTTTCGAAAGGCGTGCGCGATGTAATGTTGCTGCCCAAGGGCTTGAAATGGCATCAAGGCGTGGATGAAGTCGTGGGTCGCGATGACGTGTTCAAGCTGAAGCTCGACTTTTCACTGCTTCGAGGCCAATACGCTACGATGCTCATCAAGTTCCTAGACACGGTCAGCCACGGCGCCGTCAGCGACATGTTTGAAGAAGCGCCCGACGTGGACCCCGAATCCGATGAGGCGATCAACGAATTCGGCACGGAGGAGTGATCGAAGTTGATTTT
>JAYVHC010001013.1:0-2323 GCA_043771575.1 Planctomycetia bacterium | reverse complement strand
ACTTTTTGTGCGAACGCCAAAGCCTCTCGTACAAATTGGTAAGCCTCTAAGTGATACCGCTGATCTTGTTGCAGCAACTCAACGATGGCGAGTAAGTGTTCGTTCATCTCTTTGTCCAGTCTTCGTTCACGTAGGTCAGCCTGTCCTCAGGCTGACTTGAATAGTCTTTGAGTGCGCATGGGATTAGTTCTCGACTCCACGTTTCAATACCGTTAAGCAATCGCTGGCTGGTATCAAAATTCTACGATTGTCTTCCGTGACAAGCAAAAGCTGTTGGGCCAGCAGCTCGACACCTATTACTCTACCACGCCCTTGCGAGGTCACAATCTCACTTCCGACAGTCGGCATTTCGGCTGCGAGTTCTTCGTAGGTATCATTCTCGTAACGAAGGCAACACTTTAGGCGTCCGCAACGACCTGAGATTTTGTTGGGATCGAGCGTCGCCTTTTGAAGTTTTGCCATTCGCATTGAGACAGGTGGCATCTCGGAAAGGTGGGTATTGCAGCAAACGGGCTTTCCGCAGTCACCATAATCGGCGAGCAATTTCGCTTCGTCGCGTGCACCAATTTGACGCATTTCAATTCGCGTCTTGTATTCTGTTGACAGCCGCTTTACTAACTCGCGGAAATCGATTCGGTCATCCGCCGAATAGAAAACAACTATTTGCTCGCCGCCAAGAATGATTTCCAAATCCACTAACGACATCGGCAAGTTCATTTCTTGAATCATTTGCTTGCACCTGCCAAACTCGTTTTTCTGAGTTTCCAGAATGTGTCGGTACTCATTCTCGTCTTCCTCCGATGCATTACGTTGAATGCTTCCATTCGGAGGTTCATTCATTTGGCTCAAAACATGATCCGTCGCTTCGCATAGTACTTCGCCGCGTTCAAGACCGCGGTTTGTCCGTGCAACAACAATATCGCCACGGCGTTGTTCCGTTCGGGAATTCATCGCAAAGAGCGTACGCATCAAACCGCACCGAACAACGTACCGAGGCATGCTTTTTCACGATAGGAAGAGGAGTTGCAAGTTGGAGGTCCCCACTTGATTTACCAAAGAATTATAGCCTAAAGCGTCCTATACGGGTTAACACTGGTGGCTAGTATCCTGGGATACCGACAACATTGCGTTTTTCTGGTATTCTATCAGTTATTCGAGCGTCAGTCTGAAATACACCTAACAGGACGCGCAAGCTAGTGATTGCAATCCGTGAACCGCTAGCTTGCGCGTCGCGTTAGCGGTAGCATTCACCAAGCTGCTCGCTTGAGTGCGTTCAAGGAACGCTACGTTCGTATGAGCTGATATCCCACATACAATATTCACAATCCACTCGGAATTGCACGATGCCATTTCCTTCTTCGCCAGATGATAGACCAGACCCGCTCGAAAATATGCCCGCTATGCGAGCCAGGATTCCAGAGCACGTAGCTCGCGGCGAGGTAAGTACGGGCGTGATCGTCGTAACGGGTGGCACGGAATACGTCCTTGACTTCGTACGTAACTTGCCCCGCCCCAACATGATAGTGGCTCGAGTTGTGCTTCCTCATATGGTCATGCCACAGTTCATTGACGCGCTGGCCGCCAACGTCGAACTATTTCGTCAGCGATATGGGGAGCTGCCAGGTTTGCCGCAGCCAACAACCTTTTCTCATCCCTTCCAGGCTGGACCAGGCAGTGTCCCAACCGGACCTTCGAATCAATCGCTGGGGGCGCAGAATTCAGGACCGGAATCCTCTTCGGTTGATGTTTGGCCTGGTTCCAGCCCCAATCCTGGTCAACCGATTATCCCGTCTCAGTCGAATAATCCAGGACAATCCGATCCCGCTTCCTCTGGTGCAATTACTGGTGGGTCGAATCAGAATCCTGACTCGATCGGGGAGCAGGCCGGTGGTCAGCTACCGACCCAGCCGAATCAAACCAGTCACCTTCGGCGTCAAAATCCGCAGGAAGTGTACGATGATCTCAAATTGCGAGATGAGATCCTGAGCGGGGCCTATGCCAATGCGGTGATGATCGGTCATGGACCTTACGAATTCAGTTTCGATTTTATCACTAATTTCTACCCGCAATCGGCGGTGAGTTGCCGCGTTTATCTAGCCTCAGGCCATATCCATCGATTGCTTGAATCCCTTCGAGCGTCATGGGAACAGTTGCGACCTAGGCTATCAGGGAATCCGCCTCAAAACCCACCGCCACCTCAGCCGCCTCGGTGAATTGGGCCATGTCGCTCCATCCGGCTCCAAGCTTTCAACCAGACCCACGCGAGATGATCCTTGCTAGCTCGTCGCCAAGACGACGCGAACTACTTGCCCGATTTGGTTAT
>JAYVHC010001012.1:0-4750 GCA_043771575.1 Planctomycetia bacterium | reverse complement strand
GGCAACTTGTTCAATACTTTGCAGTTCGGTGAACCTTGGGAAGTGGCGAACACTCCGAACGGCCGCGCATGTGAGACCTACATCGCGACTTACCGTTGCCCGAGCAGCGATGCCCCGGAACACGCAGATGGGTTAAGTGATTTGTCACGGCGCGTGCCGAGTTCCTATTTGGCGGTCGCTAGCGGGACTGCGACGTGCGAATCTGGATTCGTGCCTGCGAACATCGGATATCCGAACCAAGATGGTTTGATGTACACGTCGAGCACCAATCGCATGGCCAACGTACTCGATGGAACCTCCAACACGGTGGCCGTCGGCGAGGCGTTGTTTCGTCCGAAAATTACCGGACCTGACCTGTGGGGTTATGTGTTTCAAATCGTGGATCATTGGTACATCGGCAGCGACAACCAAGTGCTAGCTTCGGTAAACCCTCCACTCTATCAAGAGTTTTCTGAGGGGATGGGTTCGACTGGCGTACCGATGAACGCCATCAACGACTCCAGTCTGCTGATCGATGAACGAGAATTGTGCTTTTCTAGCTTCCATCACGGCGGCTGCTTATTTGTTTTTGTCGACGGTCACGTACAATTTGTAACACAGTCGATCGATCGATCGATTTATTCAGCCATCGGCTCAATCGCACGTGGCGAAGTTCTAACGCTCGACTAAGTTCTATCACCAGCTTGCTCATGCCCCGCAATTCAACGCCTCCGCCAACACTTCAGAAGATTCCCAAGAAATGGGCGGTTGCGATTGTCATCGCGCTGATTTTTTACGCCTTGGTGCAACCGCTTGCGAATGGCCGCTTCGGTTGGCATCTGCCAAGTTTGGGCGGCGTATTGGGAATGGACAAGCCTGTAGCGAGCAATTCGGTCGAACCGAGCGCACGTGTCGGAAGCGGCTCGTCAGCTGCCAAGCAATCCGAAACGCCAGCCACCGGACAAGTAGATTCGCAAGTCACCGAGCCGCAGCGCGGCGAAGCCGAACTTGCGCCTTCCAAGCCGGATGCATCCGAGAATTTGCTCTACGGGTTGCTGAAAGACACCGGGCGTGAAGTTTACCTTTCGCCTGCCGGTTTGCGCTACACTCGCGGCAGCGAGGAGGGGCACCGATTAAAACATCTCAAAAAACATCTAAAAGACATTCCTGACCGGCCGGGCAAGCACGGCGTGTTTGACGGCGATATGGCTCAGGTGTTGCGCTGGATCGATGACGCGTACACACGCGGCAAGCAGGGTGCGAAGGGTGTACGCCAGCGCGACGAGGATGGCCGCACTGTTTATGAAGTACCGTTCGCGAAAACCATCGGATTCATTGGCGGACGAGATGGTAAGCGTGATAACCATCCCGATGCCAATCGCCTGCGATTGGTTGTCGACGGAGATCAAGTTATCACGGCGTTTCCGTTTTAAGGGTCCGAGCCGTTTTCAAACAGAGCTTAGGTACAACATGAGTTCCATTCCTCCAAGTCCGTGGATCCATATCGGCGAGTGCCCAGTGTGCGTTGACGGACTGTGCCGAGTTCGTAGCTGTGAGGACAATCAAGGACGCCGTCATCTTTATGCGATGTGCGACGAGTGCGAAGCGATTTGGGTTCGGCCCGATACGAGTTCGCCAAAGATATATCCTAGCAGTGAAGATGCGTTGTGCCCCCTTTGCGCCAGGCCGTTGTTTGGCGATCAAGCGCGCTGGGCCGAGCCCGAGGACATTGTTGCGGATGTGGATTGGTCGTTAGCCGCGATTTTTGAAATGCCCAATGGACTCGAGTCTTCGCAAGTCAGCGACTTGTTGGTCGTTGACGATATCGCCACCGACCTCGATGCGCCGGACTCGCATCGCGAATCAAGTCAGCATGACGTTGCAGTTAGCGGAGACCCGCAAGGCATCAAATTCGCCGATAGCAGTTATGGCCAGGACGAACCCAAGCCCGGCTGCTAAGCCGGAGGCAAGCCTTCCATACGCCGCCAAGTGCTGAGCTGACCGAGATGGCTCGCGACATGGCCGGTCAAGTAGAAACTGAGCATCGATCCGAGTGTCGGGCAAACTTGCTTGAGCGGTGTGTCGACCGGATTTTCTGCGACGAGCTGCGAGTCGGCCGCGCCGCGCATGGCATCGAACGCCGCTTCATAACTTTTGAAATAAAACTCTGACAACTCGTTCATCGAAGGGTACAAGATGCCATGCGCGTCGTCATGGCACTTGGCGTCCTTCGAAAACAAGGCCATGTAACGATCGCTAGGTTGCACGCCGGTAGTGTCTTGACCTAGCAGTCGAACGACGTTCAGCGGATACAGACTGAGATGGCCCAAAATGAAGGCTGGGTGATTCGATTCGATCGTCTGCTTGCCGGGAGTAGCGAATCTGGCAAAACGGTCAGGGGGAATGCCCACGAGTAAGCGTTTGGCATAGCGTAGGCTCACTGTTCCTGCGTCAGCGATCATGGCTCCGTATTGTCCCATTGTGTCGTCCTTTTTTGCGATCATGATTCTATTTTTGAAGACGGCGTATTTTGATCAATAACGGCCAAACGCGAAACGGGGCAGGGGAGGGCCGCAGACGCACCTGCCATCTAGCAGCATTTACGAAGGCGGCGATAATTTAGCAGTGGCGGCGAACAAAGAATGAAATCGACGACGAACTTGCCCGTTTGAATCCAGTTGTGATAAAGGAACGTGAAGGATGAATTCAGCAGCCAATCAGCCGACCCCGGAGGGTTCCATGGACGACGCGCCCAAGCGTGCTAACTTCATCGAACAAGAAATCGACAAAGACCTGCTCCTGCCGAAGATGGCTGGCATGTGCGTGCAGACTCGATTTCCACCGGAACCGAACGGATACCTTCATATCGGTCACGCCAAGAGCATTTGCCTTAATTTCGGCTTAGCTCAAAAATACCATGGCAAGTGTAATCTACGCTTCGACGACACGAACCCCAGCAAAGAAGAGCAAGAGTACGTCGACTCGATCCAGGAAGACGTGCGTTGGCTGGGCTTTCAGTGGGACGCAATCCATTATGCATCCGACTACTTTGATCAGCTTTTTAACTGGGCGGTGCAGTTGATCCAAGCTGGTCATGCGTTTGTTTGCGATCTGACGAGCGACCAGACTCGCGAGTACCGCGGATCATTGACGGCGCCTGGCAAGAACAGTCCTTTTCGGGACCGGACCGTGGCGGACAATCTTGAATTGTTCGAAGCCATGCGGGCTGGAAAATTTCCTGACGGTGCGCGCACGCTTCGCGCCAAGATCGATATGGCCTCGCCGAACATCAACTTGCGTGACCCCGTCATGTATCGCATTCTGCGGGCTCATCACCATCGTACAGGCGATAAATGGTGCATCTATCCGATGTACGACTGGGCGCACGGCCAAAGCGATTCGCTTGAGAAAATTACCCACTCGATCTGCACGCTGGAATTTGAAAACCATCGCCCACTTTACGATTGGTATTGCAAAGCGCTGGGGATCTATCACCCGCGACAGATCGAATTCGCGCGATTGAACTTGAGCTACACCGTGATGAGTAAACGCAAGTTGTTACAGTTGGTTCAAGAAAAGCATGTGTCTGGATGGAACGATCCGCGTATGCCTACGATCAGTGGCTTGCGGCGTCGAGGGTTTACGCCTGAAAGCCTACGGATGTTCTGCGATCGAATCGGCGTCGCACGCTTCTATAGCACGATCGATGTCACGGTCCTGGAGAATTGCATTCGCGAACACTTGAACGCGGTCGCGCCGCGCGTCATGGCCGTGCTTCAGCCCCTGAAAGTTGTATTGACGAACTATCCAGAGGATCAAGTCGAGTTGATGGAGGCGGTAAATAACCCCGAAGACGCTACGGCTGGTACTCGGCAGATTCCGTTTACGCGTGAGTTGTATATCGAGCAAGATGATTTTCAAGAAGATGCACCTAAGAAATTCTTCCGATTGAAACCGGGCGGCGAAGTTCGGTTGCGGTATGGCTACATCATTAAATGCGAGGAGGTCGTCAAAGATCCGCTCTCTGGCGCGATCACGGAACTGCGCTGCACCTACGATCCCGCCACTCGTAGCGGCAGCGGTGATGGAACGCAGCGCAAAGTTAAGGGTACGATTCATTGGGTCAGTGCTTCGAAATCTATTACCGCTGAAGTCCGGCTCTACGATCGGCTATTCCTAGGCGAAAACCCGGAAGATGTGCCTGAGGGACAGACTTTCTTGAATAACTTGAATCCCAAGAGCCTGGAAGTGATTCATGCGAAACTCGAACCATCCCTGGCAAGTGCGGTGGCTGGAAGTCATGTACAATTCGAGCGCATGGGCTATTTCTTTGCCGATCCGATCGATTCAAATGCGGGTACACCGGTTTTCAATCGAACCGTGGGCCTACGGGACTCTTGGGCGAAAATGCAGTCGAAGGGGCAAGCGGATTAAGGCAGGGATTTGGCGCAGGGTTGCCGCACAGAAATTCTTGTATTGCCAGCGGCTTGACTTATAATGGGCTTTCTCCTCAGAAGGCCAATCGAAATGCACCGCTTCTCCGCTTGTCTGATCGCTTGTCTGGCGATCACGGTTGCCGACTGCCAAACTGCGCGGTCGGCTTTAACGATTCAAAATTACAACTCTACACAACACGATCGGTTTGCCTATAACGCCAATTTCATTGGCAATGGCTTTAATTGGGGTGGTGTTGGTTGAACCAGCGGCAGTTGGGGAACCCTGATCAGTCCCACCTTTGTTTTGACGGCTACTCATGCGGCGGGTGCGGGGC
>JAYVHC010001011.1:0-3113 GCA_043771575.1 Planctomycetia bacterium | reverse complement strand
AGTAGTCGCTGCGGCGTTATGAAACATAATTGGGAGTTGGCGGTCGGTAATGCGTGAGGTCGATCCCACGCATCCAATCAATGGTTTTGATCAGTCCTTCGCGCAAGGTGATTTGCGGCTGCCAACCGAAGTGCTTCTTAGCCAAGGTAATGTCGGGCCGGCGCCGCGTTGGATCATCGGCGGGTAATGGACGGTCGACGAGTTTCACTTTTGCACCCGTCAGCTCGATTACCAACTCCGCCAGCTCGCGGATCGTGAACTCGCCAGGGTTGCCGATGTTTACTGGGCCGACGAAACTATCGGGACCATTCATCATCCGCACAATGCACTCAACCAAGTCATCGCGATAGCAGAACGAACGAGTCTGATTTCCGTTGCCAAAGATGGTAATATCCTGCCCAGTTAACGCTTGGCGAATAAAGTTTGAAACGACGCGACCATCGTACGGATGCATGCGTGGACCGTAGGTGTTGAAGATCCGTACGATGCGAATGTTGACTTTGTTCATACGGTAATAATCCATGAACAGCGTCTCTGCGACGCGCTTCCCCTCGTCATAACATGCACGCGTGCCGATCGGATTGACATTGCCGCGGTAGGATTCCGGTTGAGGATGCACTTCCGGATCGCCGTAAACTTCCGATGTACTTGCCAAAAGAATTTTTGCGCCGCAGCGTTTGGCCATTCCCAACATGTTGATCGACCCAAGCACACTGGTCTTGATCGTTTTGATCGGATTGAACTGGTAGTGCCCCGGGGCGGCTGGACAGGCCATGTGATAGACCTGGTCCACCTCCAAGAAAATAGGGAGTGTCACGTCGTGTCGGATCAGCTCAAAATTCGGCTTTCCCAGCAGATGAACAACGTTGGTTTTTTGGCTAGTGAAAAAATTGTCCAGGCAAATGACATCGTGCCCTTCTGCCACCAATCGTTCGCATAAATGCGATCCCAGAAATCCTGCGCCGCCCGTTACGAGGATGCGGTTGATGTGTCCCATTGTCAATTCCTTTCAAGTGATTCTCTCCGAGTGCGGGAAATGGGGTTGACCCACCCACTCCGCGAGTGCGCAAGATAACCGTTTTCCTCAACGGTGAGAACGCCGATTAACCTCTCACCATACGCTGAATATCACGTTGGCAAGGTGATCTTGCGACCGGTTTTCGCGCTTTCGTAGATCGCCAGAATCAGTTCCACGCTGCGGCGGCCTTCGAGTCCATCGATCGCCAGTGGCGTTTTTTCTTCGAGCGCTGACAAGAAGCTGCGAAATAAAGCCGCGTGGGCTTGATGGCCGATCGCTGCAGGGTCGGCTGCTCCGCCACCGGTCTTCGTGCGCCCCAGCATCTCTTCCCGCAAACGCTGATCGGTCTCAATCGCCTCAGCGAATTCCCACTTGATGATGTCCTCTTCTTCCAAAATCGCCATGCCATGCGAGCCCGCAATTTCGATTTTCTTGAGCGTGCCCGGATAAGCGGCGGTAGTGGCTTCAATCACGCCTAACGCACCGCTTTTGAATCGCAAAGTAGCCGTGGCTACATCTTCCACCTCGATGCGCTCGTGCGCAAGCAGCGTCGTGTAGGCCGAAACTTCCACTACATCGCCCATCAACCACAGTAGCAGATCGACGCTATGAATCGCTTGGTTCATTAAGGCTCCGCCGCCATCGAACTGCCAGGTCCCGCGCCACGCACCGCTATCGTAATACTGCTGAGTGCGAAACCACTTGACGTACGCATCACCTAACGTCAACTTGCCAAAACGCCCCGCTTCGACCGCTTGTTTAAGCAACTGGCTGGAGCGGTGAAACCGCGACGGAAAAATCGTAGCCAGTTTAACCCCAGCCTCGTCGCAGGCTCGAATCATGGCATCGCAACGTTCCAGAGTCACGTCAAGCGGCTTTTCGACAATCACATGCTTGCCTGCACGCGCCGCCGCCACAGTTGGTTCCATATGCGCTCCGCTAGGCGAACATACCGTAACAATTTGCAAATCGTCGCGGGCCAACATCGCGTCTAAATCGGTGTACGCCTGGCCCCCAAACTCCTCCGTCAAGGCTGCGGCTTTCGGAGCCGTCCGGTTATAGCAAGCCACCAGTTTCACACCGGCAATCTCAGCGATCGCCCGCGCATGGAATTTTGCAATCATCCCACAGCCAATTATTCCGAATCCAATTGCCAATGCAGTCTCCTCGCCTCGAACGTTTTTCGCAACCCAAGCCACGCGCCGCCTGACAATTCTAGCGCCGTCCTAACGATTGGTACAGATACATGGCAAACGGCCCCAAGCCATCATTCTCGGAGTGTATGAATTCTGTCGCTGGCGAGGTTGCGATACTCGCTGGTCTGGCCGAGCCAATCGACAGTGACTCGATCAATTGAATTGCGAGCCCCGAGACCAAAGTGCAACCGTGTGCCGTAATGGCTCTGGTAAGCACGGCCGCTGTGGACTTCGGCGACCTGCATCAGATCTCCGCTGTAAACAGTAACTTTGGCACCAATGCCGTCGCGATTAAAATGAGTACCGATAACGCGAAATTCGACCCAGTGATTTCGGTGCAACGTGTTGTTCTGGAGAAAATTGGCTGCCGCGTCGTTATTGGACACCACACAGTCGACGTCGCCATCATTGTCGAGATCGTCGAAGGCGAGGCCCCGAGAACTTTCGATAATGGAAAGCCCGGGACCGGCTTCGTCCGTGGCGTTACGAAAGATACCCTTGCCATTATTGGCGAGCAGGGTATTGCGAACTTTGAAGTCCGTTAATTGTTCGACGTCGTGAGCCCATTTGAACAAGTGGCCGTTGGCGATCATCAAATCGCGGTCACCGTCGTTATCAAAGTCAACGGCACCTACTCCCCACTTTGCATGAGGAACGATATCGCGTCCAGCGCGAGTGGCGAGGGCTACGTCTTCGAAACCAAACTCGCCAAGGTTCTTATATACGAGTGGCAATTGAGTTGAATAGGTGGTGACAAAAATGTCTTCAGCGACGTCATTGTCAAGGTCGGCAGCTTCGGCGCCCATGGCCCCCACGGGAATCCCACGCGCGTTCAGCGCGACCGCTTGCAGCTGCGCATCTTGTTTGAAAACGCCGTGGCCATCATTGACAAAGTACAG
>JAYVHC010001010.1:0-5447 GCA_043771575.1 Planctomycetia bacterium | reverse complement strand
GGCTTGCCTGACCCTGAGAACTTAAGCCGTTTCAAACCCAAAAACTTGCCACCGAGTTTGAATGAAGCACCGGATGAACCGCGTTGGTTACAGCGCAGTCAACAGGGTCCAGCTCGCGCCGACTTGATCGATCACGTCTTCCTGTTCGGCAGTGGTCGGGACATTGCAATCAGCGGTGACTTCAACGGAGATGGCATCACAACCATCGGCGTGTTCCGCGACGGCAACTGGACACTGGATATCGATGGCGACGGACGACTGAGCAAATTGCGTGATCGTCAAGTCGAATTCGGTAAGGCTGGTGACGTTCCTGTGGTTGGCGACTTCGACGGTGATGGCATTGATGAACTCGCGATTGTCCGAGGCGATCAAGTCTTCGTTGACTCCAATCGCAACGGCCACATCGACGCGACCGATCAAGTCTTTCAGCTTGAGTCGGAAGAAGGCACTGTTATCGTTGGCGACTTCGATGGTGATGGGCGAGACGAACCAGCACTTCATCAACCAGCGGTTCGTAATCGAACACTCGAAGCGCGTCGTGCGGGGTAGTCAGCCGGACTTGTGGAACTAATCTGAGCCTATCGAAAGGCGGCAGGCTCTGAGGCAACGGCAAATGCGGGAAACTTCCGTTCTGGATCTATGGCTTTCTGAATTCGATCCGAAAACGCCACCCACGACTTGTCGCCCAGGAGCCGCCAGCCACCGCTTTGCAACCCATCGTGTCGGACCACGACCGCCGCTAAGCTCAACGCACTCAAACGCCGATCCAATTCGTCGTAGTTGCACTCGGAGTTTGTCGCCACCCAAGCCACACTCGCGCCGCACGAATAGCGCAATGCTTCGATTCCGTTGAGCGACTGTAGCGCTTGTTCGACCGCCAGCAGCTTTCGTCCACTCATCGAAACTCGAATCAGAGTTCGACCGCCCGTCACGAACGTAAACTCACTTAACTGGGACCAATACTCGGACTCCGACTCAGTTGCATCCGCGCGCAAGGCCGTTTGACCGAGCAGCTGCTGAGCCCTCACGGCTACAGTCTCGAGCGCTTCCGCACGACCCGCGTAGCGCACAACCAACTGCGTCGGCGGTTCGATCTCAATGGCCGAAATAGGCAACGGATTCGTCTGGAGTTTTTGCATCGCTGCCAATGTCGCGCCCGTCGAGGGGAACTGAAATCGCTGAGTTACAAAGGCACGCGGTTTCGGGAAGACCTTCAGCGTGGCTTCCGTCATAATGCCCAGCCGCCCGTAGCTGCCGACCATGAGCTTAGGCAAGTCGAACCCAGCCGAATTCTTCACGACTTTGCCGCCCCCGCGAACCAAACGCCCCAAGCCATCGATCAGCTCGACTTCCATCACAAAATCCCGGAGGCTGCCATAGAGCATGCGGTCCGACCCGCTGATACCGCTGGCGATTGTCCCACCCAGTGTCGCTCCGGCGCCTACCAGCACAGGGTCGAATGGCAAGTATTGCCCATTTTCCAATAGAGCCGCTGCCAACGTGCTGACCGGTGTCCCAGCCCTAGCCGTTATTAAAAATTCGGAGGGGTCGTAAGTCACGATTCCATCATGCGCCCGAGCATCGATCAGGACACGATTTTCATCCAGCGAACTTGAATGAAGTGCGTTCTTCGTGCAGCCGCCTTGAACAGCGATTGCCGAACCCGCCGCTACCTTTTTGCACAACTCCTGTAACATGTCGCTTTTCATCGAAGATGGGTAGGTTAGTAGAGGAAGGCGCACAGCACGTAGGGTGTTGAATGCGGCGTCCGCAAACAAACGATCTTCGTCGAAACGAGCCGAAAACGCTACCCCCGAACGCCAACGCAAAATCGCACGCTCGAAAGCTCGAAAGCTCGAAAGCATGCTGCAGAACGAAATTGCCTGTAGGATTACCGGCGCGCATCGATTTCGGAGAAGTCGATCTACTTTAGGCCGATTTCTCCGAAATCGGTACCTCGAATTGCTTCACGGTATCCCAATCGCAATCACTTAATCGTCGCTGCGAAAAGTGTTAAGCGGACTGCGATCGTTAATTGCTGCGCGAAGCCGGGCCTCCCACGGTGTAAGTTGCGATACGTTTCGCATGCGCGACGTAAAGTACCAAGCGATTTCCGACCGGCACCAAACCTAAACCTCGAACCGGTTCATTGAACTGCACATGGTCGGTTACAATCCCATCGCCGCGGAGCAGATGGATTACATTGTTGGCTTGTGTGATCGCCCACAAGACTTGGCCGGTGGTGGGATCAATATTGGCCGAAGCAAACAAGGTACTGCGGGGCTCGTCGGTCAACGGCAATCGATAGTGCCATTGTTGTTGCAGTTGTTCGTTCAGCAGGAACACGGCGGGTTCATCTTGGACGATCCAACCGCGTGCGAGAATGGCTGTGCCTTGCGGAGTTGGTACGGATTTCCATGGACCGGCGGCGGGTTGAAACGCGACCTTGCTCGGCACTGCAGCTTGTTTGCCGGGCAACTTGCCCGCGCCGGATTTCTTATCGCTATAGGCGGCTGGCCTTCCCAGGACAGAAGCACTCGTCGCATCGCTGGAGAGCAGTAAGCGCTCGATCGCACGATCCTCCATTACGACATACCCGCCAATCAGTGTTTCCGAAACGTTTTGCGGTACCAGCGCCAGCGGCGTCGAAGGGCAACTTCCGCTGAGTTGTTCGTGGTTGTTCGGATCAAGCAATTTAGTCTGTTTGTTAGTTGTCACAACCGCCAATCTTGGTGAATTGGAACCAGCCAACGTCATCCAGTGCAAGTCGACTACGGCTTCGCTAGCGTCCAGGCTGACAATTCGATTCTGTTCGATCGTCGTATCAAACAACTCGACCATGTGACCGTTCATCTGACTGAACGCAAGGTACTTGCTAGTGGGCGAGACCTCTAAGCGGGCCGGAGTGCGATCGTCGATCGTCCACTGAGTGCGAAAATCTTGCTTGGCATTGGTGCTCGGATCTGTGCGTCGCAGAATACCATCGCTGGTGAGTGTCCAGACCATCTGCGACTGGTCAATCGTCAATGCAATCGCTTGAGAGTCACCAGCGAATTTGATATCCTCGTTGGACTTTGCCAGTCCGATCACACGCGCTGGATAGCTGGTTGGTCGCGTGAACAAATCGCGCTGAGCATCCACGGCAGCAGCCATCCAAAGCTCCGCCGCGTAGCGTTGCTCATCTAGCTTCGCCTGCTCGTGAACTTCACCCGCTAGATCTTCTCCCTCGGCCAATCGTGTTAGCAGTCCAGGGAGAATCTGCGGCAAAAATGGGTTCGAACGCTCTTCAAAAATCTGCAATCGGTTTTGCCCATCGACCACCACCAGCGTCGGAGCTTCACGAATTCCGAACAGATCGCGACCTACCGCTTCGCTATCGAGCATAAGATCACCGCACAGTTGCCAGTCTTTTGCCAGACTTGCGAAGGTTGTCCCTGCTGCCGGATTGGGTTCTGCCCACACGCTCACAAATTGAACTCGATCAGCCACAGGCGACACCGCGATCGTAGCCGCAATCTGCCGCATTTGAGCCGCAGTCTCTTTGCAGGCGGGATGGTCGGCCATCCAAGCGAACACGGTGATTTTATTCGAAGGCGTTGCGGCGGAACTGTAGGCTGGCTTCCCATCGGTATTTCGCAATCGGAACGCTGGCATTTTCACCCCGATCCGTTCAAGTTGCATGGGTGGTGGCGCAGGCACGAAGTGACTCACCAGCTTCGATTCTGGTGGAACTGCAATTTCAAATCGCTTCCAATCAATCGCTGCATTCGTTTTTATCCCCGGCAATTCAATCGTTAATTGAGAGTGGGTGATCTTCGAATCGGCAAGCATTTCAGGTGTCAAATGCGCACTGGGCATCTGCAATCTTCTTAATAACATGGTCGCTTGGTTGATCCACAAGCGGTAAAGCGCGGGCCCGCGCGTAACCTGCACTACGTGACACAATTCGCCACCGACAGTTTCCGCTGTATCGAGTTTCAGCAGGGCCGATTCGTCGACCAAGCCGCGCATCGGATTCGGGCCTAGCAGCATGTCAAGTTGCGGTGGAAAGCCGGCTAAGCCCGCCGCTAACTCATCCGAAATCGCCGGGTCGCTCAGCAACCAAGCGAAATCTGCTTTCGCCGGAACCGCTCGACTAATCACTTGTCCAGCTACCGCCGATTTGCCCGAATCGCGAAGTTGCAATCGCCAACGACCATCCTTGGGCCCCGCTTCGACGCTGTAAGCTCGAATGCCCAGCATTCCAGGCCGCTGAAACGCAATCGCTAGCGGCGCACGATCTTCGAGCAACTCGCCGTTCATACGGTACGCCAGCCGCACATAGCCATCATCTTCGTAGCTGGATAGCTTTTGATAGGTTTGGCGGCATTCGTCGATCACTTGGCGCGCCGAAAGCGAAGTGCCAGCCAATCGCGAGCTACTCTTGCCGCCCACTGTGGTATGGACCAATTCCTGAGTACGATCGCAAGCCGCAAAGCAACCACAGAGCACGATCAACAATGTCCATGCACTTCTATCAAACTTCACAGCAAGTCCCTCGCAGCTCTCAACCCATCGTTCCCACGCGACCGTCCTGTCGCAAGAATAATTCTTCAGTATTTCGATTATCAGAATCGCGTGATGGCAGCAATCACAGTTTGCGCGCGAGCGCCCAAAGCTGGCATTGAATCGTTTCGGTTATTGGCTTCATGCCAGATTTAACCGCTGGCCCCGCACGATTGTGCCAAGCTCTGTCGGTTGATCGAACTCTCGACGGAGAGAGCCTTCTTAGCAGTTCGCGGCTTTGGTTCGAATCGGAACCGCCCGTCGTTTCTGCACAGTCATGGACGGTGCGTGCTCCAGCTGCCATTGAATACCTCGACCGCGCCGCCGGTTAGGAAGACGTGATTCGTAGCTTCGTCCCAGCGCAGACGCAGGTCGCCGCCGAGCAAATGGATGAGCACTTCACGCTCCGTCCGGCCAGTCACCACTCCGGCGACGCACACGGCGCTCGCTCCGGTACCACAGGCCCACGTCTCACCCGAGCCGCGCTCCCAAGTACGTTGACGTAACTCGCTGCGCGAAAGGACTTCGATAAATTCAACATTCGTTCGACGAGGAAAACGCGAGTCGTTTTCGATCTTTGGTCCCAAGCCCAGCACCAGCGCATCTGTGGCGTTTGGCACGAAGGTAACGCAGTGGGGGTTACCCATGGAAACGCAAGTCACGTTCAATGTATGGCCGCTGAATTCTACGGGCAGTTCGACGACCGGTTCTGTGGCGAGCGTGGTTGGTACTCGATCGGGTGCAATAATCGGTTCGCCCATATCGACCGTAATCAGCTCCGCTAAGCCGTTTCGGATTTTCAGATCGAGCGACAAAATGCCAGCCCCGGTCTCGATTCTCAGATTGTCGCGGCGACAGATGCCGTGATCGTGGACCAGTTTCGCCACACAGCGAATGCCATT
>JAYVHC010001009.1:0-2489 GCA_043771575.1 Planctomycetia bacterium | reverse complement strand
TGGCAGCAACTCGTGAGCTTCGCGCGTACCAAAGTCAACCCACTGTTCGACGCGAAACGATTCCACTTTGGGACACGCCGCGCCGGTATCGACAAAGGCGACAGCGGTGTTGGTCGTGCCGAGGTCGATACCGACGATAAAGCGACTTATCTGCTGCTCAAACGCATCTCCAGCTGGCTCACTCACGCTTGAACGGCTCCAGCATCTTCACGTACGTTGAACTCCAGTTTCCAGCTCTGTTCGTTGTGCACACTGTTGCACCACAACTCAAACACCCCCAATTCGTTGATTTTGCTATGAAACCGGACTGGCACAATACCTTCATCCGGTACGTCATCGGCAGGCAACGTCAACTGCATCGGAGCCGTTTCAATCAACTCGTCTTCGTCCCAACCACGTAACAAGCTACCCACGCGATCCTCTTTGCGAACGGCGGATGCAAAAAAACGAAACTGTACCTCCCGTCCTACAACCAATCCAACTTCGCGGCCCGGCACATCCGACTCGCTACCTTCTTCCATCCCAAAAGGCACCACGCAAACAGCTTGTAACGGCCGAGGCATACCAGGAATTGCCAGTCCCGCAGACTCGATGCCGACGTAGTAGCTGCGAGCCGTGCCACCCCGAATCCGCATGCCCCCGTGTTGTTTGGAGCAGCCATAGTAAGCCGCTCCACGCGCGACCGCGTGATCGAGATCTTCAGGTCCGCCGAGGGCGACAGGCGTATTCCCATCGTCCGACCAGCTTGAAAGCACTGCTTTCAAACGATCGCGTAGGGCTGGCGCCTTGAACACGCCGCCGTTCAGCAACAAATGTAAACGCGGCTTGCCAGCCGAGCCCACTTCCGTGTTCGATGCGACAAAGTGCGCCATGTGCCGAGTGATCGCCGTATCGGATTCGAACGGCAAGCCGATCTCTTGAAATCCCGAGCTAGGATCGCGCTGTGGCACCGCATCATTTGCGCAGGGAGGGAAAAAACCATCGACTAGCAACGCTTGCACTTCGTGGCGGTCGACTTCTATCGACACTGTGCCGGCGACCAGTTTGGAACCGCGACCGAGCACGGAGATGGTTTCACGCTCTTTGCCACTAGGTGCGAGCAATGACTCCTTTGCTTTGCGACACGCGTGCCACAGCGAGACCGATTGCCACGCGTTCAGCTTAAGACCCTTCTCACGAAACTTGCCAGCCGCAAAATGCGCTAGGGCCAAGTCCATGTTGTCGCCACCAACGAGCAAATGATCGCCAACCGCTAATCGACGTAGTACCAGTTCACCCGCTTCCTGCTCGGCTCGCAGCAACGTCAAATCCGTAGTCCCACCGCCGACATCACAAACTAGCAGTGTTTCACCTTCTTGCATCGTGCGACGCCAGCGATCACCGGTCTTTTCAAGCCAATGGTAGACAGCGGCTTGGGGTTCTTCGAGCAAAATAAAATCGTCCGGCAAGCCAGCGTGAAGCGCTGTTTCGCGCGTCAGCTCGCGCGCGGCCATATCGAATGAAGCCGGGACAGTAAGTGTTACAAGCTGTTCACCGAGCGAATGTTCCGGAAAAGAATGTTGCCAGCTCGCCACCAAGTGTTGAAGGATCAATTGTGTCGCGGCCACAGGTGACAACTTCGGCAACTCGTCCGGCGCACCCCAAGGTAACAAGGGCGCGTGGCGGTCAACTTTCGCATGGCACAACCAACTCTTCGCAGCCGCGATGGACCGCTCCGGTTGCTCGGCTGAAATGCGTCGCGCGTACTCTCCCACTACGGGCGCTGCCTGATCGCGACCAGGTAGGGACAATGCCGCGGATTGCTGTTCCTGTTCTGTTTGCAAATACAGAAAGCTTGCCAAACTCGGCAGCGACTCGACTTGGTTTGGTGCCGTCACTTGTTCAATGGGTAGGAGCGCGATCGAGGGTCGTTCTGCGTCAAGTTCCACAAAGGCCACAACGCAATTTGTGGTACCCAAATCGATGCCAACGGAGTATTTTCTCATGAATCGTTCATTCTGACTCTAAATATCCGATGGGAAAATCCCACCAGGCTGCACACAAGCTAAGGACCGCGCATTGTATCCTCAGTTCCCAGAACATCGCACCCCAGGTGGCCGAGTTGCTCCGCAACTCGGAGAGTCTTTCGGGGCGTCTCTCGGATAGTCTCTCGGGGAGTCGCGGAGCGACTCCTCCACGAAAGACTCTTTGGGCTACACCTGACTGCATGTGATTTTTTCGAGATACTTTTGCTATGGCTGAAGTTATCAGTCACAATCGGTAGCTATTGGAAGGTACATCGCTTTGGACCACAATTCTGCTTCCAGGTATATTTTCTGGATCCGTTTCACCGCCTATTTGAACTCTACGATCTGGCGTCAGAATGTCTAGGGTTTGAGACTAAGCCTAGCTGTTACCGACCTCGCTTTGATCGCAGAACCCGCCGCTTTTAGGCCGAATTATTATCGCATTTGGAATCATTTATTACAGCGATAATTCGGTCAGCTTGC
>JAYVHC010001008.1:0-3173 GCA_043771575.1 Planctomycetia bacterium | reverse complement strand
TTGAAGGCCATCGCGTGAATCAATCGGCAAAGTACTTCGATCCCGAAACACTGTCGAAAATCCGACCGTTGGGTCTGCGAGCACGAACCTTGGTCGAGGGTCTGGTGGCGGGATTGCATCGCAGCCCGTTACGCGGGCACTCGATCGAGTTCGCGCAGCATCGTGAATACGTGCCGGGCGACGACCTGCGACAGGTCGATTGGAAAGTCTACGCGCGCAGCGATCGTTATTATCTCAAACAATACGAAGACGAAACCAATCTGATTGCCTATTTTTTGCTCGACACGAGCGAGAGCATGCAATACCGCGGCGCGTCCAGTCCGCTGACGAAGCTTGAATATGCGCAGTTAATTGTCTTCAGCCTGGCTTACCTTGTCATCACGCAACAGGATTCGACGGCGTTGGCGACGTTTTCCTCAGAATTGAACGGTTGGTTACCTCCCAGCGGAAGTGCAGGACACCTCGACGACATCATTCGGCTGATGGAGTCGGCTCCGGCGGGGGAGCACAGTGACTTACCGCGCAGCGTTGACTTGGCAGGCCAGCGGTGTAGCAAGCCTGGAGTCATCGTGCTGGTCAGCGACCTGCTCGACGATCAGCAGCGATTGCTGACCAGTTTGAAACGCCTGCGGTATCAGCGACATGATGTGATCGTCGTACACGTGCTCGACGAACACGAATTGACGTTTCCATTCGATCGCTCAACCCGTTTTGAAGGCTTAGAAGGTTTACCGGAAGTGGTTACAGATCCGCTGCTGATTGGTGGCGCTTATCGTCGGGCCATGGCCGCATTTTGCACTGAAATCGAAGTCGGTTGTCAGCATTTAGGGGTCGACTACCATCGCCTGAAGACCACTGAATCGTTGGCGGCTACGTTGCCTCCGTTGCTCGCGCGCCGCTTGGCGCAAAGGAGTTAGCGTGGCCGCGTTCAGTTTGATGGGTGTTGCCGGTTTTGCGAGCGCGTGGATGTTGCTGTGGGGCACCGCGGCGGCCATTCCAATTGTGCTGCATCTACTCCATCGTCGTCGTCAGCAAACTGTTTCTTGGGCAGCGATGCGATTGCTGTTGCAAGTTATTGAAAAGCAATCCAAGCGAGTTCGCATCGAACAACTCATTCTGTTGCTGCTGCGAACGCTGATATTGCTCAACCTGGGACTGGCACTTGCTCGACCGTTCATATCGTCGCAAACAGCTAGCGGCACGGTGGCGGCACAGCGACCACCCAGGCTGTGGATTTTAGTGATCGACAATTCCTACTCGATGGGTTACCGAGACGAGCACGGAACACGCTTTGCATCCGCTCAAGCGCGGGCCATCGAGCTGGTGCGCGCGAGTGTCCGTGGCGATGCGTTTTCTTTGATCACACTTTCTTCACCGCCAGAGCCGGTGATACTTCGTCCCGTTTTTGATGCCGAGATGGCGACCGCGGCGATCCACAGGCTCCGACTGCTTGACGGTGGCGCCGACTTGGCCAGTACTTTGTCGCAAATCGGCGAGGTTGTCACCGACGCAGCTCGCAACGCGGATTTGCCAGCGGACATTCACATCGTGTTTCTCAGCGACTTTGGTCAGGACACCTGGCAAGAAGCTCTTATAACGGGGCGATCTCAGCGACCGCTGAAGCAACTGGCCGCCGACCATACTTTGGTCTACGAATCCTTCTCAGGACCGTCAAACGCGACGCCCTCAAATATTGCGCTGATGGAGATGACCACGGGTTCAACACGAGCACTCAAGGACCGACCGATGGAAGTAGAGGTTTCCGTGACCAATTATGGCGCGGTCGATGCAAAGCAGCTGCCGTTGCAACTACTGGCCAACGGTCAAGCAGTTGCATCGCAGTTCATGGATTTGCCAGCGGGTATTTCACAAGTCGTGCATTTGATGATGCTGCCAAACGCAACCGGACCGATGGCGATCTCCGCCATTTTGCCCGACGATCGCCTGCTGGCCGACAATCAACGTCAAACTGTGATCGAGGTTCGCAGCGAATTCCGAATATTGTGTGTCGAGAACCCATATGCGGATGCGCGGATCTTGAAAGCCTCGTTGCAACCTCCGGTTGCCGTACAGGCCGCAATGCAAGTAACGACGGCTTCGCACTTGACTTTGAGCTCCATGGATCTCGGTGAATTCGATGCGGTTGTTCTAAATGATGTGACGAACCTGAGCGAAGGCGAGTTTGCTAGGTTGACACAGTTCGCAAGTGATGGGCGATCCTTGATTTGCTTGCTTGGCCAAAACTCAGATGCAAATGTTTGGAATGGGTTGCTGGGCAAGGCAGGAAACGCCCTAGGTTTCCGATTGCTGGAACCGTCTGAATCGGGGGATTGGCGCATCGATCCACTGGACTATGCAAGTCCTATTGCAGCTCCATTTGCAGCGCATCCAGACGCGGGCTTACTCACAACTCCCATCTTCCGTTATTGGAAAATTCAGTTCGGCGACAGCGTATCGGAGCGACCGCGCATTGAATTGCAGCTGCAGGATGCCGCACCGCTGGTCGTGCTCAATCGCTGGGGCAAAGGTAGCGTCGCCAGTTTACTGAGCGCACCGCAGACAGGATCGACGCAGGCTGCCGCAGAACCGTGGAATGCAATGGCAGCCTGGCCGAGTTTCGTCCCACTGATGCAACAACTCGTTCAGGCCACTCTGTCCGATGGTGCGACTCCCTTCAATCTAACCGTCGGGCAACCGATCAGCGGCGCGCAGCGAGCGACCGGCGACAAAACTTTGATCCAGATCGTGCGCCCCGATGGCAACTCAAGTGAATTACAAGCTTCGGAGGTTGACGAAAACGGATTACGTGCTTGGAGTTTCCCCGCAACTACACAACGAGGGATTTATCAGGTCAGTGTCGAAGACGACGCGCCTCGCCCGTACGCTGTAAATATCAACCCATCGCAAAGTGAACTGCGTTCGGTACCCGTTGAGCAGCTTGCGAAGTCGACCGAGCAACCGTCATCACCGCTTTCCTTAGGGGTCGATATCGATTCCGGTCATTTGTCAAACACGTTGGTCCGCTGGTTGTTGGCGTCATTGGCGGTAATGCTGGTCGCTGAATCCTGCTTAGCCTGGACTATCGGTCGGAGGCTAGCTTGATGCAGTCCATTCCGGACCAAGCGACGGAAAGCCGCATGTCCCAAAGTATCGAGTCGGTTTTGCAAGCCGAT
>JAYVHC010001007.1:0-7153 GCA_043771575.1 Planctomycetia bacterium | reverse complement strand
TGGCGAACCCATCATCGAACTCGCGACAGCACACCAGAGGCAACGCCATCGTGAAATTTCATTGCAAAATGCCGCCTGAAAATCGTTCACGGCGTTGGGGTCGGGGCTGGGAGTTACAGCGGGATTGGCGGTTCGCTTTATAGCAGCACGAATGAGACTTACGGGGACTATGCTGAGCCCGACGACTGGGGTAGCGGTGGCGGTCAGACGCATTCAGGTGGCGGTCTTGTTCGGATCACCGGGGGCGTGCTAATGCTCAATGGGCAACTGCTGGCCAATGGTCAAAGCAGTAGCGGCGACGGCACGGGCGCAGGCGGTAGTATTTATATTGCCGTCACCACCTTGGCAGGTAGCGGAAGCATTGCTGCTTCGGGCGGTGACGCGGGGAGGTGGAACGGAGGAGGCGGCGGTCGGGTCGCATTGTACGCGGCGAACATGGTCGGATTCAACACTGCGTCGATCAGAGCGCTAGGCGGTAAGTCGAACGTCGACCCCGGCGGGCCTGGCACGGTTCATATCGTTGAAGGACGGCCGCATACGCACGTGCGGTCATATTCGCCTGTCGGGCTAAACGGCGGCTTTACGTCGGCCATCACCAGCTTCACACTAGAATTCAATAAGACAATTGACCTTTCTACTTTTTCGCCTTCTGCGTTCGAAATCACCGGCCAAATGGGTCGCATTGCTCCTACAGGGATGACCCAGGTTGGCGATCGTACCTATCGCATCGACCTACCGTTCTCGCTGACGGAGAGTGGACCGTATCACTTCAGGCTTCTTCCAACGCTAAGGGATCAAGAAGGTTTCTTCCTTGACCAAAATGCCAATGGTGTTCCAGGTGAGACAGATGACGAATTCAAATTCGATTTGACCGTGGATTCGATTCCTCCACGAGTAGTTGGTCACTCACCAGTTGGTGATTTTGTGGGTACGATTAGTTCAGCCGACATGATTTTCAGCGAGACCATCGACAAAACATCTTTCACGACATCTGACGTTTCTATTGCGCGCCCCGATGGCGGGACCATCGCTGCAACCAGCATTACCGAAGTTGGCTTCAATCGTTTCCGAATCGCGTTCGCGCCGCAGACACTTGTCGGCTTTCACGTCAAAGTTGGGCCAGATGTTCGTGATCGGGCTGGTAACAAACTAGATCAAGATCGCGATGGCAACTTTGGCGAAGCGGGCGACGATGTTTACGATGCTACATTCAATTTGGTGCCGGTCAATCTTGGACTCCATTCGTTGGTTGTGACTACCAATCCGCTTTGGGCGGGCGAGAGCATCGCACTGACATGGCAGGGAGCAAACCTGACTGGCACACAACTGCTCGGCGCTTGGACCGATGGCGTGTATCTCTCGACCGATGCGAACTGGGACATCAAGGATATGCGACTGACTACAGTTCCGCATACAGGTGGTTTGGCGGCTGGTGCAACCTACTCGGGATCTGCAACAACATTCCTTCCTGGAGTGTTACCAGGCAATTATCACATTCTGGTACGGGCCGACATCACCAACCAAGAAAAAGAAACCAACGAAGCCGACAACCTTGTTTCCGCACCAATTACGATCGGCGTACACTCGCTTCAACCCAATGGTGTGCAAGTAAGCGGCACATTGACCAATAGTGATCGCGCAGATTACTACGCGTTCAAAGTCAATCAAGGCGAAAACGTCGCGATTGTTTTACAAGGATTGACTGCGGGTTCATCCAACGAACTCTATGTCAGTCTCGAAGCGATTCCAACTCGACTGAACTACGATTTCCGGTCCGTCAAGGATGAGACGTTTCTTGACCACAAAGATCAAACGCTGACTTTTACTGCACCACTGGGAGGCGGTACTTACTATGTCTTGGTTTACGGTGACGTGACTAATCCGTCGTCGGACTACAAAATAGCGGCTAGCAAGGGTGACTTCGTTGTCACTACGATTTCGCCCGATAAGGCTTCCAATCGCGTTCCAGGACTTCGGGATTACTTTAACAAGCCACTGGCCAGAGTAATTCCAAACATGGTTACCATCGCTGGCGCTGGTTTTGACGAAATAACAACTGTTGAATTCATAGCCTCCAACGGAGTTGTCTACACGCCCAAAGCCGCACACGTCTTGTCGCAAGGAAACATGACGCTTGATCTTGACCCCACCACGTGGCCGGCAGGCGTCTACGACATTCGTATCCGTAAAGAAAGTACGACATTTTTGAAATCAGCTGCGTTCACCGTGATCCAAAATGGTGTTCCCAACCTTGAAACCAATGTAGTTCTTCCTAGTGCGGTTGCTTCGCGAGCCCTAACACCGCAAACGATTTGGATCGAATACAGAAACACTGGCGATGCTCCAATGCCAGCGCCTTTACTCACGCTGACTGCCAGCCGCACGCAGAATGCTCGCATCACGGCGGATAGGTCGTTAGCGTTCCCGTATGCCGGGTATGCGAACTTGTCCCCGTTGGTTACTGAAACGGTCCAAGTCATGGCATCCGGATCTGGTGCAACGCCGGGAACTTTACAACCCGGAGATTCCGGGCGAATTCCTGTTTATTACTTCGGTCTCGATACCTTCGGGCATTTTGATGTAACCTTTTCACTGAATACGCTTACTGCGGATGAAATTTCATATTCACGAGGACCCGTCTCAGGACGTGGCATGATTTCTTCCCCTGGAGGCTCCTCTGGTGGAAGTGGTAACTCCGGTTTTCAATTCGTGGACTGGCGCATGGTAAATGGTAATGCAGCAGTCGAAAAATTGCGTCCACCATCGATATCACCAGATGCATGGACTGCCATCTGGGAAAATCTTAAACTGCAACTCGGCCCGACTGCAACCAACAGTCCCGATTGGGGTGACTACGCCGCGAAGTTAGCGCAGGATGCCAATTCACTGTTCGCCATTGGTCAGTCAACCAAAGACATCGGTGAACTATGGAGCTTTGAAATAGCTCAAGCGTCAGCGTCCCTCAATCCTGTCGCTACTTTGGCAGGGTCCGTCGATGCCGCCGTCGATGCACCAGGCCTTTCGCTCAGTTTCACTCGCGTGCTTGGCCAGTCGATCCTTGCGCGTTATCGACAAGGAACACTCGGACGTGGATGGAGCACGAATTGGGATATTCACGCCCAAGTCACTGATAGCGGCGATGTCGTGCTTCGTGGTCCTGGCGGTGTCGATCGCTTCTTTACGAAGAAGAAAGACGGAAGTTATCAAAACGCTCCAGGCGACCACGGCGTGCTTACGCTTTCTAGTGGAGCATATCGCATAACGGAAGTCGACAAGTCGATTTGGCAATTCCGTTCCGATGGTCTGCTCGATTTTTTTCAGGACACCAACGGCAACAAGATCTCGCTAGCCTACAACGCTACAGTCAATTGATTAGCCTGACGCATTCCAGCGGCCAGCAACTTTTGATTGCGTACAATGCCGCGGGGCACGTTGCCAGCGTTACCAATCCATTCGGCCCAGGAACGGCCGATGACCGGACGACTACCTACCAATACGATGCCTCCGGCGAGCATCTCATTCAGGTTACTGCTCAGGGCAACCGCATCACCAGTTATGCCTACAACACCAACGGTGAGTCGCGAGTACTGCACAGCTTGACTTCGGTTGCCTACGCCGACGGTTCGCATGATCTGTTTGCTTACGACGCACGAGGCCGACTCAAGCAAACCTCACGCGATGGAGGTGCACAAAAGGTGACCTACACATACGACGCCGATGGCGGTGTCACCGTTACCGACGCCACAGGTCGCTCGACTCATCTTGCTTACGGCCTCGGAGGTCAAATCGCTCAAGTTCGCGACGCCCAAGGGCGCATTGTCAATTTTGCCTTCGACAAGAATCTACAGTGCACGCAAGTCGTCGGCCCCTCAGGTGAAAAGTACAAATACACTTATGACAGTCAAGGCAACGTCACCGGCGTCACCGATCCCATGCGTCAAGGGACGAGTTTCCGCTACGACGCCAATTCCAATCGGCTTGTCGGCTTCACCGACGCTCGTGGCAACGGCATTGGATACACCTACGATGCCAAGGGCAACTTGACGCGGATTACTTACCAAGACGCGACCCACGAGGATTTTACTTACGATGCAAAGGGCAATGTCTTAACAAGCAAGAACCGTCGAGGTCAGACGCTCACCTACACTTACAACGCCGCTGGGCAAGTGCTGACGAAGGACGACTCAACAACTTCTGGAGTTGATTACCGATACACCTTCGATGCCTTCGGTAATCTTACATCGGCGACCGACTCAAGCGGCACGATGTCGATGACCTACGACCCCGCCACGGATCTAATGACGCGTATTACCTATCCCGGCGGCCGGTTCTTTACTTTTGAGTACGATTCAGTTGGACGCCGAACCAAGCGAACCGATCAAGACGGACACATCGAAAATTCGTTCTATGACGCAGTTGGTCGACTCGAACACATGACCGACGAGCATGATGCACTCATCGTGCGGTATGAATTTGATCCAAGCGGACGCCTCGCCACAAAAACCCTCGGCAACGGAGTCTATACCAAGTACGACTATGACGTTGCGGGCAACATCCTGCACCTCGTCAATTACAAGCCCGATAATTCGGTCTTGTCCAGGTTCGACTACACCTACGACACCTCCGGTCGTCGTACCTCCATGACCACTTTAGATGACAAACAAACGTACGGCTACGACGCGGTCGGCCAATTGACCAGTGTTACCTATGCTAATGGTCGAGTGGTTCAGTACGTTTACGACGCTGCTGGCAATCGAGTCAAAACTATCGATAACGGCGTAGAGACTGCATACATAACCAACTCGCTCAATCAATACGTAACAGTTGGAGGCGCGACTTATGCATATGATCTGGATGGCAATATGACATCGATGTCGGAAGGTGGTATCACCACGACTTACACTTATAGCACTGAGAATCGACTAATTGGAGTTGCGACGCCAAGTGACTCTTGGACCTACAAATACGATGCTGTTGGCAACCGTATCGGAACAACCCATAACGGTATTGCAAGAAAATACGCAATTGATCCGACAGGACTGGGCAACGTTGCCGCAGAATATGACGAATCAGGAAGCCTTATCTCCCAATACTCTCGTGGCTTCGGCTTGATTTCGCAAGTGAGTAGAGCCGGACAGCCTGAATACTACACTTTCTCGGGCGTTGGCAGTACGAGCGAGCTCACAAACTCGCTTGGTGTTGTAGTAAACACTTACAGTTACGACCCCTTTGGTGAATCATTGGGTAAGAACGAGAGTGTTCCCAATCCATTCGAGTTCGTAGGTGAAGCTGGAGTGATGAATGAAGGAAACGGGCTGGAGTTCATGAGGCAGAGATTCTCACTCTTAGCAATCGGGCGATTTACAAGCCCAGCCCCGTTGCAGCTAACTGCGGGTGATCTAAATTTTTACAGGTACGTATTTAATAACCCTGTCTCTTACACTGATCCGTCAGGGTTAGAGTGTGATAAATCGGTTTCCCGTCAGGAATGGGAGAATGCGGGTGAGACAGTCTTCATCAATGCGCCGGAAGCCGCCCTCCCGCTCGGGTCCAGTCCCATTCTCTCCGTTGGTACTGGTTTACTGAAAATCGCCCCTGGTCTAGTCGAGACAATCAGACTGATCAATGAAAGAAACCGTCAACAAAACGAGCAAGCTGTTCAATCAGGGTATGACACAGGGTTTGGAGGCTATGCAGGAGGTTTCGGCAGCGGATTCTTCGGCGGTGCTGGCGGCCGAGGAGGATCAGGAGGAAATGGTGGTGGTAGTTGCGGTGGAGCTTCACCGGGTGGTCCTAGTGGACCGGGCGGCGCCGCTTCACCTGCATTCCCAGGGAATCCTGGTGGGAGTAACTCGTCCACCACTGTTACTTCTTGGGACCCCAACGACAAACACGGACCTACGGGATCCGGTACAGCTGCTTATCTCTCGCCGGACAATGCCCTCAGCTACCAAGTCCAATTCGAAAACGAATCTGACGCTACGGCACCTGCACAGCAAATCATTGTCACTGATCGATTGGACGACGATCTCGATCTCGACTCACTCCAACTCACCGAGATTACCTTTGCGAATCAGTCTTTCAGCATTCCAGTGGGACTGAATCACTACGAAGCTCAAGTCCCGTTTATCGCAAAGGGAACACAGATTATTGTTAATGTTTCCGCGTCGTTGAATCGTTCCACGCGAGAATTGTCACTGACATTGCAAGCAGTCGATCCGGTTACGGGTACCTTCCCCGAAAATCCACTCGTTGGAATTCTTTATCCCGAAGATGGCACCGGCCGAGGATCAGGTTCGATCAGCTATAGCATTCGACCACTTCCAGGCTTGCCTTCCGGCACGGTCATTGACAATCGAGCACGCATCGTCTTCGACCTCAACGACCCCATCGACACACCGTTAGCTCACAATACGCTAGACAGTGCAACTCCCACCAGTCACGTTGAGCCGCTTTCCACATCGCAAACAGCAACAACGCTGACACTCAACTGGAGCGGCTCGGATGAAGCTAACGGTTCCGGCATCGCCAACTTTGATATCTACGTCGCCGTCGATTCGAATCCATTCGCACTATGGCTTGAAAAGACAACCACAACCACAGCGACCGCAACCGTCCAGCCCGGACACACCTATTCCTTCTACTCGATCGCTACCGACAATGTCGGGCACCGTGAGAGCACTCCCGCTGCGGCTCACGCAGCGATCTATATCATGCCGCTTACTTGGCGACATCCGGTTGAACCACTGGATGTGAACGACGACGGCGCTATCTCACCGATAGATGCACTGCTGGTCATCAATCGGCTGAACATCCAACCACGTTCGACCGCACCTCTGCCAACACCTACCTTAGCTCTCCACCCAGCACCGTACGTAGATGTAAGTGGAGACAATCGAGTGTCACCCCTAGATGCCCTGCTCGTCATTAACTATCTCAACAGACGATCGTCCAGAGGCGAAGGTGAATCGCTGCAGTATTACACAGAGGCTATCTTTGGCCTGCAATCCACCGCGACGACAATGGCTCCGATTTTCTCCAATGCTGCCTTTTGCCTAAATCCAACCTATTTCAATACAACCACTCGGAAGACAGCTCGCGCCAACGAGGAAACAATCGCTGAAGAGGGAGCATCTCCAATTGAATTGAATGA
>JAYVHC010001006.1:0-4624 GCA_043771575.1 Planctomycetia bacterium | reverse complement strand
CGAGCCAGTGCGAGTACAAAAGCAGCCGGGCTGCCAACTGGTACACCTAGCGCGGAGTCAACTGCAACAGTTACCGTCCCCGCTAGCGAAACTTGGGGTGTGGCAATGACAAGCACGCTGGCGGAGGAATCCGCCAGCGATCCTACGGCGCGAGTGGCGGACAATGTCGCCAAAGCACTCGCGGTCACTGTGATTGACGGACTACTGAAGGTCGCTGGCAAAATGCCGATTGCCCCTGCACCGTTAATATTCGCAGCCGTCACTATACTCGCGACTCGGATCTCGGTTCCGGCACCCAGCGATACTTGCTGGCCGTATTGAGCGCCGAAGCCGACGCCCATGAGATGCAATTGGGTCGCCGCGGGATCAGTCGCCTGCGCGTCGACTTCCAAGCTTTTTCCCGTCGGCGCGGTAAGCGTCAATCGATTCGCCGCGCGTCCCGCTGTGACCTTGCCTCTGAGGCTCGAAAAAGTCAACTCGTTGTTGATATCCGCAACCAAGTCATCGAGCGATACATTCGTTACGTCGCGAGGCACACGAATCGTGACAACTGGGCCTCCGTCCAATTTGATAGTGAATCGGCCATCGACAGATACTTGGCCATTAATCGGCGCATCAGCCGATGCCGTGAACACTGTTCGCAGAGCGTCCAATCTCAGGCTGACTCGGCCACTGGCCGTCGGTGTCACCACCATCGGTGCGGTTACATTGGACAAAAATGTCGCTGGACCAAGTCCGGAACTGAAATCGAGCGGTACTGTTTTGGTATAAGTCTTGCCTTGCAGGCGGACTTCAAACGCCAGCGAGTGCGTGGCCACATCATAGCGAGGATCAACCTGAGCGTCGGTTAAACCCATTTTCGGTGCGATCGCAGAGGCAAAGGCTTGTACCGAATCAAATTTGGCTACCTGCAAGCTAAACTGACCAGGGTCGAATCCCATGTCGGCTGAGGCTGAATTACTACGATCACTTATTTGAATCGAGAACCGCGTTATATTGGGATCGATCGCTTTGAGGGATAGCCTTTGAGTTCCTGAAGCAACAATCTTTCCAATAAGCGAGACAGGCAGGGAACGATTGATAAAATTACTAAGGGGCTCTTGAAAGGATTGATTGGTTTGAAAGATCGTGACTTGAATCGGTGTGTCATCGTTTAGCTGGATCGAAAACACTGCGTGGTTGCTGAGGGAATAACCGGTACGAGTACTAATGGGACGGGACGCAGTGATAATTGGATCGTAGACATCGCGACCAATGCGGTTGGCCAAATCCTGAAAATTAGCAATCTCGCTTGGCTGAGCTGCCACATAGGGCAATCCGTTGAGAGTGGTATTTAGATCCAAACTCGGTGCAACATCTTGTATACCTTGCCCAAGTCGATTTAAGGTCGCCAGCAATCCGCTCGACGTCACATCTCGAAAATACTGAAGTTCACGAAACGCGGAGTTGGTTCCAAGGAAAACTTCATCGACTCCGGCAAAAATATTTGTCGTCAATAGCGACGCGGTTGGGACACCACCCAACAGCGCTGCGTTGAGCGACTGTGTACCTAGTGTCGCGCTCATCGGTAGCGAGGCGGCCAGCGTATTGGCGTTTGTCGTAAAGCTGGCAATCGACGCCGCTGAACTTGATTGGAGCTCACCAAGTGTGATGTTTCCTTTGCTATCCGCGTCGGGATTGATCAGTGTGACGGAAACAGCCGCTGCCAGGTCAATCGTTCCACTGGTAATGGACGTTGCAAGTAGCCCCACCTTGGCAGAAGCCGTGAACGAAGCCTCATGGACCATTTCGCCCAATGAAATCGTTTGCGGTCGGATAAAGAAGCGCTGGTTAGTTGGCAGTCCAGGAGTGAGGTTGACACCGAATGTAAAGGCGAATCGCAACGATGCGTCCAACGATACGCGGGCCGCCGGGTCAAGCGAAACGCCCGCATCGGCCACTTGTTGCCCCAGATTCAGACCTGTCGAAATAGTCCGAACGGCATCAAATGCCAAAGTGAATTGAAACTCATCACCGCTAACATCGGTCAATCGTCCGCCAGTCACACTCAATGGGTCGACGGTAACTCGCACACTCGCAGAGTTAAACGTCAAGCCCTTTAAAGCGGCGACAATCGCATCCGAAGTCGTTCCCGCCCCCCCACTGGTTGCCGCGCTGACAGGGGCAATCAGCTGCGTTTCCAACAGAGTTCGGAAACCCACCGACTCGCCAATCGACTGATTCATCACCGCAATTCGCTGGCTCAATCTCCCTGTCGAACTGAGTGAATCGGACCAGCTAGCGACCTGCGCAAGTCCCGCGAGAATTTCCTGACGCTCGACTTCCGATACGACGGAATTTGCCAAGCCTCCATCGAGCAAGATGCGTTGTTCAAATGTTTCGAACGCGAATTTGCGAAGCCGATTATTCAATCGCGCCCGCTGCGCTTGGGATTTCAGCCGTGAGCGAAGCAGCTTTTTCATCGGATTTGGCCTGGTAAAGTAAGTGTTCGCGCCGATCCATCGCCCCCGAACGGACTGTTATTTTAGGTACTGCCGTTCTCCGAACGTGATGCGACCTGGCAAAGTGAGCGCCAGGGTCTACCTCTTTACTGTGCAGGTGGCCCATTCATCCACAGAATTTTGTGCCATCAATAATTTCGTTTAATTTTCACCGTTAGATTAACGGGCGGGCGGAGCCTGCTAATCCATCGCTTTTAACCGCGTGGGCGACACGGCGGGTTTGCTTTTGTCGCGGGAATGCTTACAAGTCGATTACTGGATGAGGGTTTTTGCTTCAACGCGAAACAGTTCCAGTTCGCTGAGCGATTCGACGTCCAAGGGAGGCTTCAACCTCAACATTCGCTCCGACCATTCGAACGTCTCACGAGCCTTGTCGTGGTCGCCCAATTTCCAATAGCACATGGCTAAGAAGTAGAGGTCATAGCTTAAATACGTGTCCTCTTGTACGGCGATGTTAATTCGCAGCAAGTCCATCGCTTCGGAATACTTGCCACTACGGTAAAACGTCACCGCCAACGTATTGCGACTATTTACATCCAAGTCCGTTGATTTTTGCAACTCTCCCATCAGCGCAATCGCCCGCTCAACATCCTGCAATTCACTCGGCCCTGTCAACAGACACCAGGCGAGTTGATTGGCGGCCAGAGGCGATTCGGGCTGACTAGCAAACCTTTTCTCCGCATCCATGAGCCTTTGCCGCCCACGCTCCCGTTCGTCCACTTTTTTCGCATCTGATTGTTCAAACGCAATCCGCGCGGGAGTGGCAGGTGTGTCAAGATTGACAATCAATCCTGTCGCCCTCACGGAATCGCGATGCTCGCCTTGTGCTCCATTCTCCCAGTCCAAGTGCATCGACTGGAGGCGCTGCCGCAAGCCATCGATATCCCAGCGATGAACCTCGCCGGTTAAATGATGGAACGCGAACAACGTATTACCCTTTCCAGAAAACGCAAAAAGCGAAGCTCGTCCGCGCTTGGGACTTTCAAGCATAGCGACAGTATTAAAGTTATCTGTTCGCAACAGGTGCATTACCCCCCAACTCAGCTCCATCGCGACCAGGGAATTGTCAGGCGAATACGCCACATAACTTGGGTAAACGCAATCTTTTCGTTCAATGCGGCGAAGGATCTGCCCATCGTCAACATTGCGCAGTGTATAGTCTGCCGCACGACTGGTGATCATCTGCTTTGAATCCGGCGAAAAACTATGAAACGTCTGAGAGCCGCCCAGGGTGTAGAGGAGCTTCCCTTCATCCACGTCCCAAACACAAGAGGTCGGCACATGCCAACCGAAGCTGGCGAGCAACTTTCCGTTCGGACTGAGATTGACTAACTGATGGCCCTCCGGAACTGCTATCTGGCGAACAAGTTTACCTGCGGCAGTCAAAACTCGAACTTCACCGCTATCGTTCACGATTGCACAACGAGAACCGTCAGGCGTGGCACTGCTATACACTACACCAGTACTGCCGATGTCGAGCAACTGGGGTGGTCCGATGCGCCAGCCACCATCCACTACTTCAATTGGCCAGCTTTGAAAACCAACGCCTTCTGTAACCGTTTGGAACCTTCGTTCCTTCCAGTCAACTTGCAACGAACGAGCTAGACTGCCGGAACGGCTCGCTTGCTTGTTTCCTCGTACCAGATCCCAAATTTCTAAGCCTTCATTGGTTCCAGCTACCAACCAGCGCCCGTCAGGACTGGCGTCGCCACAAACAAAACGGGATGTGTTGCTAGAGTTACCATTTGAGTATCGCGCAAAGCCGCTAAGTAGATCGAGCTCAAGGGAAGAAACGACGCCATTCTCGGTTCTCATTGCGACCACATTTTCGTTGCCTTGGTGCGCTATTGCCCCATCTGTTAACACAGCCACTTCCTGGCCCGTTTTGGCTTCCCAGACTCGGAGTGTCCCATCCCAAGACCCCGTCGAAACGAAATCTCCGTTCTTGGTGAAGCAGGGCATTCCGACCTGCTGCGTATGTCCAACCATCGTCGAGATCTTTTTCTTGGTCGGTATGTCCCAAATTTCAAGATTGCTTGGCAGCACCAGCGCACATGCAATCCGCCTCCCTTCCGGATGCCAACTACAAAGATTTACATTAGCATCCACGTTCAGTTCGTTAA
>JAYVHC010001005.1:0-7350 GCA_043771575.1 Planctomycetia bacterium | reverse complement strand
GCTCGCTGTTGAGTGGCTTGGTTCAGTTTTTCGATCGAAACTTTGACCGCGGCAATCTCGTTGTCAAGAGTTTTTACCCGTTCGAGTTCGGTTTCGGATCCAAGCGGTCGCTCGAACCATCGCGCAACGACGTTGTGATTCTCCATCGTTTGCGTGCTTTTAAAAATCCCGGCCAACGAATAGTAGTCAGCCGTTGGCAATGGATCGAATTTGTGATCGTGGCATCGCGCGCAGCCGATGGTCATACCCATGAACGCTTGACAGAGCGTACTCAGTTGTTCGTCAATGATGTCCATTTGCATTTTCATCGGATCATCTTCAGCTAGCATTTTGGCACCGATCGTTAGAAAGCCGGTTGCCACAAAGCGATCGAGCGGATTGCCGCGGGCGGCAAAGTTCTCATCGACCGGCGGAAGTAAATCACCGGCAATTTGTTCCTGCACGAAGCGATCATAGGGTTTGTCGCAATTTAAACTATCGACAACGTAATCGCGGTATCGGAAGGCGTTGGCATACGCAATGTTCTCATCGAGTCCGTTAGAGTCTGCAAATCGGGCGACGTCCAACCAATGTCGTCCCCATTTCTCCCCGTAGCGCGGCGAAGCGAGCAATCGATCCAACAGGTTGGAATACGCTTCCGGCGAATCATCAGCCACAAATTGCTCGATCTCTATCACGCTCGGCGGCAGACCAATGAGGTCATACGTCGCGCGTCGAATCAAATCTCGCTTCGAAGCGACCGGTGACGGACTCAGCCCCTTGGCATGCAGTTTTTCGTAGATGAACAGGTCGATGGGCGAGCGACTTTCGTCACTCGCGGTCTTAGGCAAAGCCGGTCGTCGCAGCGGCTGATAGGCCCAAAACCTTTTCTGCTCGGAAGTGAACTGAACAATATGACCAGAGTCTGCGTCGGCTTCGGCTGATGTTGCAGTTTGCTGCTTATCGCTGGACACTTCCGGCCACGGCGCTCCCATCGCGACCCATTGCGTGAGTAGAGCCAATTCGCTGGTTGCGAGTTTATCCTTGGGGGGCATCTTCAAGAATTCATCGTGGTTCACCGCACTAATTAGCAAACTCTCTTTCGGTTTGCCTGGGGAAATTGCTGCTCCCAATTTCCCGCCCCGCAGCAAACCCACTTTCGATTCAAGGCTCAGACCGCTTTCCGGATCCGCATCGCTATGACACTCGACACATCGATCGTGGAGCAGTGGCCGAACCTTGGACTCGAAGAACTCAATCGCTTCGGGCGTTGGTGCATCGCTTGCTTTGGATGGTTCGTCAGCGACGCAGGAACCGCAAATGAGCACAACTAACAAGTACGCTTGGAAACAGCAATTCATCGGCAAAAATCTCTCAAGGCGGGATGGAGAGAGTGTAAGTGGTTTGTCATAAGTTAATTATAGCCCAAAGCGGTATGAGGGCGAAGTTGCCACAACACTTTCTGTAAGCTCCGCAAGAGATTAACTGAAGCATGCGTTTTGTGGCGGAGTCGCGGAGCAACTCCTCTACTATTCGCTCAAGAAACGAAAAAAGCCGGCAAGGAAATGAATCCTTGACGGCCCATTCGAATCCTCCGACCGCTGGCGGCAAAAAGCGGAGCCGCTGCGAGACTGGCGTAGATCGTGCGTGCTACTGCACATGCAACTTATGACCTAGGCCAACGCAAAAATTGGTCCCTCTGCCGGAATGACGGCCGGAAGTTCTTTTCGCGGGTTCATCAAAACCCACATCTCAATCATAGGTGATGAGGAACTTACAGCAAGGTTAATCGACGCATCTTCAAGCACTTCATCGGTGAATTTCTCAAAAACTTCGTAACTACAAATACAAACGGCCACACACTAAAACAGATGCAAAACTCGTGCCGATTTAAGTTAACTGAATCTTCTTAATGCGGTTGCACGAAACCAGGAATTGTACTACGCGCGGCCGCGATTGACTCAAGAACTTCTCTGCAGTTCTTGTTAGTGTAGTCGCTTGGCAACCACACACTACGCAGGACGTAAGCACCTATGCATAAGTTTTCGAACAGAATGAATGAACATGGATGGACAAGATATACAGGATGATTTCAATTCGCTGATAGATTCACTCAGACGTTCACAGACCAGAGATGACGAATTGCAGCTGCGATAAGATCTAAAGCCCTAGGAAACATGGTGTGTTTTCGTTCCTCAACCCACCCTACCATTGCATTGGAGATGTTGCGTAGCTGCGGCAACGACCCTTTCGGCTATTCCTGAGATTGGCGGGCTTGTATGCTGGCTAACTTGCGTCGATGATACGAACCGCCGTTTGGCTCCTAACCGACAAGCTGGCAGGTGGCCGAAAGAAGTTGCAAAACTTCACATGGCAGTGCGCAATGGCGCTGTCCAATTAAGCATCGGCATGGTTGAACTCAGCAAGGACAAGGTTACGCGGATGGGACTTGGTACGGGACTAAATCAGAGGGCATTGTCGATATTCCAGCAAGCGATCGCTGACGAATCGTCACTACGCATCCAGTCATTGACGCTAGATTGCGGCGCGACACTGATTGATTTCGGTGTGGCTACGGCGGGCGGACTCGCAGCGGGGGTGCGACTGGCCTCGATTTGCATGGCGGGTCAAGCGGATATCACTATTGTACCGGGCGATCGCGCAGTTTGGTCAGGACCATGGGTTCAAGTATCCACGGAGCGTCCGATCGAAGCCTGCATGCTGTCTCAGTACGCGGGATGGCCTGTGAAGCAGGGCGATTTTTTTGCGATGGGTTCAGGTTCGATGCGCGTTCGTCGGGGACGCGAACCGTTGCTTGAATCGCTGGGTGCGAAGGAGACGAGCGCGATTGCGGTAGGAACGCTTGAATGCGATCGAATGCCGACTGGCGATCTGGTTGAGTTCATGGCGGCTGAGTGTTCGGTTGCACCGTCGGAAATGTGGTTGGCTGTGGCACCGACGCGAAGCATCGCCGGCTGTGTTCAAGTAGTCGCACGCAGCGTTGAAACGGCGCTCCATAAGCTGCACGAGCTGGGATTTCCGCTTGAGCAAGTGAACGCCGCCTATGGTAATGCTCCGCTGCCACCTTCTACGCCGAATTTTGCCAAAGGCATCGGTCGGACCAACGACGCGATACTTTACGGCGCGCATGTTACCCTATGGGTTTCTGGCGAAGATGACCAAATTGCTTCCGTGTGCGAAGGCTTGCCCAGTAGCGCCTCGAAGGATTTCGGGTCGCCTTTTGCAGAGATCTTCAAGCAATATGACTATGATTTTTATAAAGTCGATCCCGGTTTATTCAGTCCAGCGGAAGTGGTGATGGTCAATCAAGCGTCTGGCAACAGTTGGCGGTGTGGCGCGATGCGGCCGGATTTGATTGCCAAGTCGTTTGGAACTCAAAGTATCAGTTCGCCTTCGCGGAAGATCGGTTTTAAGTGAGTTTCGATGGTACGTATTGGAGTTCTGGGTTCGCGCGATAGCTGGTACACGCGCGACTTGATGCGCGCCGCGGCGAAGTTACCGCGGGCGACCGGTTTGCACTGGCTGAACTTCGGCGAGTTGCAAGTTTCCTTGGGCCAGCAAAATGTGGTTAGCATACAAACGAATTCGGTCGCGTTGGAGGAGAATTCTGCTTCGGTGCAAACACCCTCACGTATGGAATGCCTGCAGGAGCTGGATGCGATTCTCGTTCGCACGATGCCTTTGGGTTCGCTAGAGCAAGTGATCTTTCGGATGGACTGCTTGCAGGCGCTGAGCCGAGCGGGTGTCGCGGTGATCAACCCGCCGCGCAGTTTAGAGGTTGCGATCGACAAGTGGCTCACGCAGCATCGACTTCACGCGGCCGACATTTTGACTCCACCGACGATTGTTTGTCAGACTCGTGAAGCTGCGTTGGCGGCTTTCGAGCAACTGGGTGGAGACGTTTTGATCAAGCCATTGTTTGGTGGCGAAGGTCGCGGAATTCTACGCATTCAAGATAAGGATATGGCCTGGCGCGCTTGTGGAACGCTCCAGCAGCTTGGCCAAGTGATGTACGTACAACAGTTTTTGGATCACCTCGGGTACGATATTCGGGTACTTTTTGTAGGCTCAAAAATGTTTAGCATCAAACGCATTGCCTGCCACGGAGCTTGGCGAACCAATCTGTCGCAGGGTAGTCGCGCCGAGCCGCATGTGCTGGACGATCATCAGCGGCACTTTGCCCTGCGATCAGCAATGGCGGTCGGCGGAAGCGTGCTGGGCGTTGACTTGTTGCCGCTGCGGGATGGTAGGCTGATGGTTCTGGAGGTGAATGCGGTTCCCGGCTGGAAGGGTCTCGCGGCGACTTTGAACGTCGATATTGCTCGAGAGGTTCTTGTGCACGCAACGCAGTTAATTGACTCACGCGAGGTCGATGCGGGAATTGGATATGCGGGATGAATTCATCTACGGAACACATTGATGCACCCGAAGTCAACGTTGCGGGCCGATTGCGGAGCGCCGCCTTGCGATCGCCTTCGCAAGTTGCTCTGGCGAGCGCGATAGGTCGCTACCGCGCCGGCCAACATCGCGAATACGATCGTATTAGTTTTCAGCAACTGGAAGATCTGACGTCATCAATCGCTGCTGGGTTGCAGGAACATGGACTCGTGGCGGGCATGCGGATCGTTTTATTAGTGCGGTTTGGCACGGACTTTATTGCGTTGGTATTTGCGCTGCTAAAGGCTGGGGCGGTGGTCGTGCTGGTGGACCCGGGCATGGGACGCAAAAACCTGGTCAAGTGCCTGGAAGAAAGCGAGCCCGATGGTTTCGTGGCGATTCCCATGGCACACTGCATGCGTATGGCGCTGGGAAGTCGATTTCCCAAAGCGAAATTGAATGTTACCGTGGGTAAGCGATTTGGATTTTTGCCCAAACCGACTTTGGAACAATTGGCAGGCACTGCTGCCTCTCGCTATATAACACCGCCAGTGAGCCTGGATTCTCCGGCGGCGGTAATCTTTACCACTGGGAGTACTGGGCCGCCGAAGGGAGTTCAGTATACGCATCGGACCTTCAACAGTCAGATCGATCAACTGGTCGAGCGCTATCAAATTGAACCCGGCGGCAAGGATTTGTCGGGCTTTCCGTTATTCGGTTTGTTCAATGCCGTGATGGGCACGACGACCGTGATTCCGGATATGGACCCCACGCGGCCTGCAGATGTCGATCCACCGCGATTATTGGACGCCATTGATCAATGGCAAATCAATCAAGCCTTTGGTTCGCCGGCGCTGTGGACCACCGTTGGCCGCTATGCGCATCAGTGCCATCGGAGCGTGCGGAGTTTGAACCGAGTTTTTTCGGCAGGCGCGCCCGTTCCGCCACACGTGCTGGAGTTGGTGCGCGGCGCGATTGCGGAAGAGGGTTGTATGTACACACCGTACGGAGCCACCGAAGCGCTGCCGATTGCGTCGATTGAATCGCGCGAAGTGCTCGGCGAGACGGCTGAAAAGTGCCGTCAGGGAGCTGGCACGTGCGTGGGACGAAAATTCTCGGGCATCGAATGGCAAGTAATTGAGATCGACGACGGGCCGCTTGATCGAATTGAAAAAGTGCGGCCGCTTCGCGCGGGCGAAATCGGTGAATTGATGGTAACTGGCAATGTGGTCACGCAGCGGTACGTAACGCGAGTCGATCAGAACGCCCTGCACAAGGTACAAGATGGTGATCGAGTTTGGCACCGAATGGGTGACGTCGGGTACTTGGATGATCAAGGCCGATTTTGGTGCTGCGGTCGCAAATCACATCGAGTGCTAACTGCTCGCGGAACGCTGTTCACCGAACCTTGTGAAGCGATCTTCAATTCTCATACCGCAGTGCATCGGTCGGCTCTGATAGGTATCGGCGAAGCAGGCAAGCAGCAGCCCGTGATCGTCGCGGAGCCGTGGCCAGAACATCTGCCGAGAAATCCTGCCAAACGAGCGGAATTGGAATCTCAACTGCGCGGGGTGGGAGAATCGCATGAGTTGACGAAATCGATCGAGCGTGTTTTGATTTACCCCAAGCGCCTACCCACGGATATTCGCCACAACTCCAAGATCTTTCGGGAGCAGATTGCACCCTGGGCCGCAGAACAGATTCAGTTGCGAGAGAGGTCATGAACTAGATGGACTTATTTGCCCAGGCTGAAGCGGACAATCGTCGCAATAACTTGCCGCTCGCCGCACGGATGCGTCCCCGATCGCTGAGCGAGTATGTTGGTCAACAACATTTTTTGGGGCCTGGCAAACTGCTGCGCCGATTGATTGATTCGCGGCGGATGGGCAGCATTCTGCTGTATGGACCGCCTGGAACAGGAAAGACCACGTTGGCTTATTTGCTCGCATCGGAGACGGGCGGTCGCCTGCGGCAACTCAGCGCAGTTTCCAGTGGTGTGAAGGAGTTGCGCGAAGCATTACAGTGGGCGCGGGATGAAATTGCGACGGGTCAGCCTCGGCCATTATTATTCGTCGACGAGATTCATCGCTTCAACCGCTCGCAGCAAGATGCCTTGTTGCCAGATGTTGAAGAAGGGATCGTTTCGCTGGTGGGTGCAACGACTAGCAATCCCTACTTTGCGGTCAATGGAGCTCTGCTGAGTCGCAGTCAGATCTTTCATTTGCAACCTCTTTCCGAAGAAGAAGTTGTTGCGTTGCTGAAGCGCGCGCTAGCTGATCAAGAACGCGGTCTCGGCACCATTGCAACGGATATTGAGTCGCAGGCGTTGGAGACGCTGGCGCGGATGAGCGAAGGAGATGCGAGGCGGGCGCTGAGTGCACTGGAAATCGCCGTGCTTTCAACTCCAGAGCGGCCGGTGCGACTGACCATTGAATTGATCAACGAGTCGGTACAGCAGAAAACGATTCAGTACGATGGCACAGGGGATGAGCATTATGACATTTCGAGTGCTTTGATAAAAAGCATACGTGGAAGCGATCCGGACGCAGCCCTCTATTGGCTGGCGCGGATGTTGGAAGCGGGCGAAGATGTACGCTTTATTTGCCGGCGTTTGGTGATTTTAGCGAGCGAGGACATTGGCAATGCCGACCCCCAAGCCTTGCCATTAGCGATGGCGGCAACTCAGGCATGCGAGTTTGTCGGTTTGCCAGAGTGCCAGTTGACGTTGTCACAGACAGTCATCTACTTGGCGTGTACGGAAAAAAGCAATTCCGCCACAACGGCGATTAGTATCGCTCGACGCGAAGTTTGCGAAGGAAAGCTGATTCCAGTTCCAGTCCACTTACGCGACAAACATTATGCCGGCGCTGAGAAATTGGGTCATGGCAAAGGATATCAATACGCGCACGATGCAGCTTCAGGGGTGGTCGCTCAAGACTATTTGGGGGTAGATCGCCGGTTTTACGAGCCGAC